>CAIZXK010000526.1 GCA_903936865.1 uncultured Bacteroidales bacterium
ATCAACTCATTCTAACAATTTTCTGAACTCCATCAATTTGTTTTAATTTTTTCATCAAATCCTTTAAATGTTTGGTGTCATTTACATAAATCATTATATCTCCATTAAAAATTCCTTCACTGCTTTGTAAATTAAAGGAACGGATATTTAAATTTAAATCCTCTGAAATAACTCTGGAAATATCCTTTACAATTCCTTTTTTATCAATTCCGTTTATTCTTATACCGGTTAAAAATGTAATTACTTCATTTTCTTTCCATTTTGCCTTTACAATTCTATTGCCATGCGTTGACATCATCTGAATTGCTTCGTCACAATTGGTTCTGTGGATTTTGATTCCTTCGTCGGGTGTTATAAGTCCGATAACATCATCTCCAGGTATAGGATTGCAACAACCGGATGTACTGTATTTTAGATTTTCATAATTTTCTCCAAGCATCAAGGTTTCAGGCTTGTTTTTTATCTGACCTTTTATTTCATCCGCTAAAGATTTTAAAGGTACATCAGAAGTTTTTCTTGATTTGTAGAAAGGGTTGAATTTATTTATCCAAAATCCCTTTTCTTCAATATTAAAACAAGTTTTCACTTCCTTTAATGTTATCTTTTTTGAGTAAGCCTGAAAAAATAATTCTGTGGAACTTTGAATTTTTAAAAATTCTTTCAATTCACTGATGTTTATTTTATTAAAATCAATATTGATTTGATTGAAAAAATTATGAAGAATATTTTTCCCTTCTTCGGAATGAAGTTTTTGTTCTTCTTTAATTGCTATTTTTATTTTTGTTTTGGCACGAGCTGTTACTACATTTTCAAACCATAAATCGGTTGGTTTTTGTTTTAAAGAAGTTATTATTTCTATCTGATCACCACTTTTCATCTGGTAATTAATGGGTACCAGCTTATGATTCACTTTTGCACCAATGCAGTTATTACCAATATCAGAATGAATACTATAGGCAAAATCAAGTATTGTAGATTTTACAGGTAGTGTTTTCATTTCTCCTTTTGGTGTAAAGACAAATATTTCTTCTGCAAACAGATTTAATTTGAAGTCGTCTAAAAAATCAAGAGCATTAGAATCAGGGCTTTGAAGTATTTCCTTGATTCTATTCAACCAATTGTCCAAACCTGTTTCAATTCTCTGATTTTCCTGAATTTCGTTAATATTATCGGTTTCTTTGTATTTCCAATGGGCAGCATAACCTTTTTCTGCAATTTCATCCATTCTTTTGGTGCGAATCTGAACTTCCACCCATTTGCCGGAATGGCTCATTACTGTTGTATGCAGGGCTTCGTAACCATTAGCTTTAGGAATTGAAATCCAATCTCTAAGCCTGTCAGGATTTGGACGATAAAAATCAGTTACAATTGTATAAACATTCCAGCTATCCGATTTTTCACTTTCAAAAGGAGTGTCGATAATAATTCTAATTGCAAATAAATCAAATACTTCTTCAAACGGAATTTCTTTTTTTTGCATTTTACCCCATATTGAATAAATGGATTTGGCTCTTCCGGTGATGGTAAAATTAAACTCCTTTTCTGCCAATGCTTTTTTTATAGGATAAATAAATTTGTTAATAAATCGGTTTCTTTCCTCTTCCGTATCTTTTAATTTTCTTATTATTGTTTCATAAATAGTTGGTTCTGTATATTTCAACGATAAATCTTCCAGTTCGCTTTTTATTGCATGCAAACCTAATCTATGGGCTAAAGG
>CAIZXK010000527.1 GCA_903936865.1 uncultured Bacteroidales bacterium
GCTTCGGAAAGGTGAGCAGATCAAAACTGTGGAGAAGCATGAATTCAATAAATTAGAAGAAGAAATGAAAACCGTAAGTATTGGAAATAAAATTGAAAAACTTGAACTTAAATAGAATAACAATTTGATATATTCATCTGAAAAACCCAAATCCCATTAGTAAATAATACTGATGGGATTTTGTTTTTGCAGTCTTTATGCTTTGTTTCAGATAAATGTTCAGCAAAATTTTTCACAATCAGTTTATCCTTTGTACGTATTCCGGAATATCATTCCCAATTCAATTTATTTTATACTTATTTGCTTTATCAGAAAGTTTATTTACTGAAGTTACTGTTCTCTTATTGACAAATTCAATACATAATAGCACTAGTTTTTCTGTTCAAAATATTCAGGAAATAATTAATTAGCCATTTATAACCACAATACTTCGTTAAAACTTTATAAGTAGCAGATAGTATCAGCTTTGATAAAGTTGCATTTGTTTGTGTAATCTACAAATAATCAATTAAATTGTTTTTTTGTTGGAATAAACTTTGTCAAAGTTTTACTAACTATTGTAACCAATAAATTAAAGTATAAGCGATGTGTTCTGTTTATAAATTTCTTTGTTAAAATCAGGTATTAACTTATACGATTATGCCCCAAAATACGTTAGCTTTTATAATTGAAAAATTAATTGCAATTTATAATTAAAAAGGACATGACAACAAACAATCAATCATTTTTCGAAAGAGCCAATAACTGGCTTAAACAGTCAATTACAATCAGAATATTTACAATAGGAATTCTCATTCTTTTGCTTTTGATACCTGTTTCGATGGTTGAAAGCATTATTAAGGAAAGAGAAGAAAGACAGGAAGAAGCGATTACAGAAGTAAGTTCAAAATGGGGCGAACAGCAGACAATTACCGGGCTTGTACTTACGGTTCCCTATAAATCTTATTCCAAAGTATTTGAAGGTGAAAAGAAAGATGAATTCAAATTGGTTGAATCCAGGGAATATGCTCATTTTTTGCCCGAAGAACTTACAATAAGCGGTGAAATATTACCGGAGATAAGATACAGAGGTATTTATGAAGTCATTTTATATAATTCAAAAATAAATCTATCAGGTAAATTTGCGACACCAGCTTTTGAAGAATGGAATATTGACAAGGAAAACATTATATGGGAAGATGCTTTTGTTTCGTTGGGAATAACAGATTTAAGGAGTATTCAGGAAAATATTTCGGTAAAATGGAACGATAAGGACTATTTCTTTAATCCCGGGGTTGAATCAAGTGATGTAATTCAAAATGGAATAAGTACCCGATTGCCAATCAATCATACCGACACTATAAATACAAATTCAATGTTTTCTCTCGATCTTAATTTTAATGGAAGCTCCGGACTTAATTTTATTCCGTTGGGAAAGCTGACGAAAATAAATATCAAATCGAAGTGGAAAGATCCAAGTTTTACCGGAGCCTTTCTTCCCGACGAAAGAGTAGTAAACACAGAAGGGTTTTCGGCAAATTGGAAAGTATTGCATCTTAACCGTTCTTATCCTCAGAATTTCAGAGGGGCTATTCAGGGAATCAATGAATCTGCATTTGGAGTTAGTTTAATTGTTCCGGTTGACGAATATCAGAAAAGTATGCGTTCGGCAAAGTATGCAGTCATTTTTATAACACTTACTTTCTTGATATTCTTTTTTGTACAAATACTGAATGGTGTAAAAATACATCCCATTCAATATATTATTGTCGGCTTGGCACTTTGTGTATTCTATACGTTATTAATTGCATTGTCTGAACATATCGCCTTTAAATTCAGCTATCTGATTTCAAGTATTTCAATTATTGGCTTAATAACTTTGTATGCCAAAAGCATTTTTAACAATAGTAAATTAACGACTCTGATAGGTTTGATACTTGCTGCTTTATATTTGTTTATTTATTCGATAATACAAATGGAAGACTATGCATTGTTAATGGGAAGTATTGGTTTGTTTATTGTTCTGGCTGTAATAATGTATTTGTCGAGGAAAATAAACTGGTATTCGATAAAAACCAAGAGCGACAATTAATATATAATCATAATCAGGGTGTAAACCTTAGATTTGTTTCTTCTTAAACTGCCTTATGATGAATTGGATATAATAAGTAGTAAACAGTTTATACGTATATTTTATTATCTCGGAAATTTTAGATTAAAACAATGGAACGCGGATGATACGGATACGTTCCGTAAACGCGGATTATCACTGATTTTTCACAATAATTTGATTTACAAATGGTAAAAATCCGTATTTTTCAGCATTTCCCGCAGGGATCAGCGTTATCCGCGTTCCAAAATAAAATTTAATAATTAATACTTTAGTTTATATGTAACAATATATAATTCTTAGTACTTGCAACATGGAAATGAATTGATTATAGATTCATTCTGATAAAAACCGCTATGCAATTATTATTGTTTAGCGGCTTTTTTATTTTACTTTGTATAGATGATGTTTTTGAAATGGTATTTGTACAAAAACAGGGATTATAACTATTGCTAAATATGTGTAAATAAATTAAAATCACTTTGGAAATGAAATGAATTTATAGTTTATAATATTGATTTGTATTATAAAATATTTTACTATTTTTGCAAAAAATAAATAATACTTTTTGAAAAATAAACTTATTAATATTGTTCTTTTTATTGGGATATTATTAGCTTCAAAAGCTAGTATAATGACATTCCAGTCTCAGGAATTTTCAATTAAGGAATTATTAATTACCAATGAAATAAGCGATTCTTACAACATAATATATCAAGGTTCAATTAACGAAGAGCCAAATATTCTTAACTTACCCGGACAAAAAGTTGAACAAGTTCAATTTAAAGCTGATAATAATCAGCAACCAATTTTTACAATCTGTAAGAATTCAGAACGATATTTTAAAAGAAAATATTCTTTATTAAGTGATAAAATAGATTTATATGTACAACGTAATTTACAAAAATCGTTTTATAAATTAGGTGTACTTCTGTTATAGAATTCTTTCCTTTTCTTTTTCCATTTTTTTAATTAATTTTAGATAA
>CAIZXK010000528.1 GCA_903936865.1 uncultured Bacteroidales bacterium
ATGCTTATCTGCTTACAGCAAAAAACTATATCTGCTGAAGCTTGCAACTGTTTGATCTAAAAATGGGAAATACCAGCATTATCCACAAAACAACCAACAACTTAATGGTTGAAAAATCATACGGTAAAGGATTCTGGATTTGGTTTGCAGTTGCCATTCAGTTCAATTATATTGCTGTTTGTTGGGGTTTGTTTAACCCAACTGGAGTATTGCCCGAAGAAGATTAGTGAGTCCGTAATGAAGTGTCAGTTTGGTATATTATATACAGTCAGTTTGGATGGTAATATAAAACACATCCTATTTTCAACAGAAATTTAGAATCTTTTCAAATAGTATATCTATTATTCTCTATATGTGCATATTGCAATTTAAATAATCTTAAATTATATTCCAATTATATTATCATTATACTTATTTTCGGGATTGTTAACAACGTTTTAACAAATAATGCTTTAAATTTGTAGCTTAATTTATTACAATTAATTTAAAAATAAAAGAGCCCCACCAAAGGCAGGGCTGAGAATAAGAGACATTCATTCCGTTATCTGAATTGCAAGTCAGGGAATAAATGTCTCTTGTTTTATGTTATATTAAATAATCTTGCAATATTACCCATTCAACATAATTTAGAGTTATCAGGCAACATTTGCGATGATCGTTGAAGTATTTAAAACAGGAATTTCCTTTTTGTTTTTACCTCTGGTTTTGATTTTTCTGCGCAATTCAAAATAATTTGCAGCCAGATCAGGATAATCCAGAGCCAGTATTTCCATCAGTTTATCCATACGTTTTGTAAGCAACTTATTTATTTCCTTATGGATATTATGCAAATTCAGATTATTAACCTTTTTATTGCGGATTAGTGTGATGGGTGAAGCAATTGAATTTTTAAAATCATTCATCAGCTTTAGTGTGTCGTCCAGAAAAATTTGAGTTACCTTGTAGGTAATCAAATCAGTTAAATGTTCTTCTGCCAGCTTATAAATAAATTTGCAGGTATCATAAACAATTACTTCGCGTCTGTCGTTATTCATCCGCTTTTCCTGAGATTCAACCTGTTTTATTATTTCAGGCTGATTAGAAACATCAGCATGCACAATTAATGCACAGCTTAAAATCCGGGTATTTTTCAATACCTCATTTTTTAGATTGTTTTTAACTAAAGTTACACTTTTGGAATTCTCTCCGGTAACCATTCGAAGATTTGAAGACTGCTGGAGTAAATCATCCAGCATCGTTTTGGCTTCAACCATCGGTTGAAAATTCTGCCACTCACTTTTGTGCTTTTCAAGCACAAGGGAAAGACCCTCATGGGACTTTACCTGGAAAATTATTTTCTTTTCCATCTTTTTATTACAATTAATTATTAAAAATTTATTTAACTAATCTTCTCCCGTTTGCAACCGTTAAAAGATTTATACAAAAATAAAAAGAATAAACCTATAAAAAAAGCAATTATTATAATATTTATGTATTTGTTAGCATTATATAGCATTATATAGCTAATTATCTCATTATATGTTTAAAAAATATTTTTTTTGATTGTTAATATCTTTCATGTTTAAAACAGGAATGTAAGCCATCAAATTAAAATTGTTCGATTTCATTGCTATTGTTGCTATAATACTCCGTAAAATTTTTTATAAGTCGATGGTATTGCTAACTTTGATAAAGTTACGGTTGTTTTTTCAAATCAATTAATTAAATTTTGCAAGAAAAAACTTTGTCAACATTTAACAAACCATTGTTATGTTACTATCTGGAATGATTATAAATTTCACATTTATTTCACAACTAATGTTTTTCGGGCATATATTTTGCATACTTTTGTTGTAACAAAATAAATACAATGAAAAAAGAACGTACGCCAACAAATTTTACATCCTATTTTTTAAATGTGCTTACTGAATTAAGTACTCTACTTTCTATTATATTTTTACCATTCATAATACTATAAATAAATACTTTACAGAAACCAAAAAGCTAAAAATCTAATTTTATGAAGAAAATATACTTATTATTATTTGTAAGCATTTTATCATTTTCGGGAATCTATTCTCAAACGATATCAATAGGAAGTATTTCTCCAACAACTTATTGTGCAGGAGATTCAATAAAAATACATTTTACTGTTAGTAACGGAAATTTCACTTCTGGTAATGTTTTTACAGCACAATTATCAGATGCATCTGGAAGTTTTGGAGGTAGTCCAACTAGTATTGGAACTTTAAGCTCTCAAACTTTAGGAACCATTAATGGAGTTATTCCTTTGGCAACACAAGGAGGTAGCAATTATAAGATAAGGATTACTGCTAATAATCCTAATAAAACTTCTGACACAAGTATTGCAATAACTATAAACGCATTACCCGGTACAGCTGGAGCAATTTCAGGATTAGCAACAGTTTGTCAAGGGCAAAGTGGTGTTACTTATACTGTTTCTGCAATTATTAATGCAACATCTTATACATGGACATATACCGGAAATGGAGTTTCAATTTCAGGTTCTTCAAATTCACTTAATATTAATTTTGCAACAAATGCAACATCAGGCTTATTAAAAGTCAAAGGAACAAATGCTTGCGGAAATGGAGATAGCTCATCTTTAGCTATAACTGTTAATCCTTTACCAATAATAACATCTATAAATTCTACGATCTGTAGTGGAATAGGATTTACTGAGACACCATTAAACGGGATAAACGGTATTATCCCAACAGGAACGACATTTAGTTGGGCTGCACCAACGGTTACGGGAGGGCTTACTGGAGGTATGGCAAGTACTGGCTCATCCACAAACATTAATGGAACATTAACTAATCCCACAAGCACATCTCAAATTGCAACATATATTGTAACACCAATTACAGCAGGTTGCACAGGTAGTCCTTTTAATGTATTAGTAACAATAAAACCGAAACCAAATGTAAATGTAAATGCTAATGTTAATCCTATTTGTTATGGATTCTCAAGTACTCTAACAGCTACTGGTGCCTCAAGTTATAACTGGAATAATGGGCTTGGATCTGGCAGTTCAAAAACAGTTTCTCCAATTACAACAACCACATATATTGTAACAGGTACAAGTTTGGGTTGTACGAATTCAGCTTCTATTACTATTACTGTTTTTAATGTCATTCCAAAAATAAAATCAAATAATATTGCATTCATAAATTATCCATCCTCATTATCCCCTAATTTATTCAGAAGATGTGGAAGTTCAGCTCCACATACATTAACATTAAATAACAATGCAGGTACAACACCTCAGCAATTCCTAATTAATTGGGGGGATGGTTATACAAACTCATATACTTCTTTTACTCCTTTACCAAATCATACATACATGAACTTGGGGACTTATAATCTAACCTATATAATAACAGATGTTAATGGATGTATTGATTCATCAAAATATACTGTATTTATCGGCACAAATCCAGCAGGATTAACTTTTACTAACTTATCTAGTACAACAACTGAATGTGCTCCACAAACGTATGCTTTTAAAATCGATTATCCTTTAAGTGATATGGCAGGTAATAAATATACAATATCAACAAATGATTTGTCTTCTGATAATATATACTATATGCCTGATCCTCCTGATTACAGCTCAGATACAATTTATCACATTTTTAATTCATCCTCATGCGGATTCTCAACACCAAATTATCCAAATTCATTTAATATTAAAATAAAAAATGAAAATTATTGTGGCTCAACAACAACGACAATAGAACCAATACAATTAAATATGAAACCATTATCATTATTTAATATTGATTCTTCAAAATGTGTTGGACAAATTGTTAATATTACATCAACTTCAATTCATGGTACTTATGTAGATCCCTTTACATATATATGTGATTCAACTTTATTATTATATTGGCAAATCACACCCTCTTCTGGTTGGACTGTTTCTCAGGGAGTTGTTAGCGATTCATTAAATTATAATGGCACAAACAACCTATCATTAGTATTTAATACTCCAGGGGTTTATAATATAAAACTTAAAACAGCTAATTTTGATATTAATTCATGTGTTGGAGATTTTTACACAAAAACATTATGTATTAACCCTATTCCCTCACCCAGTTTTTCTTTAAATAAAAGCAATTTTTGTGCACCAGATATTGTAAATTTTACAAATACTTCCAATACCCTAAGCCAATGCGGGCCTGTTACTTATACATGGAATGTAAATTGCAATAATACAGGTGGATGTTCACCTGCTTGCGGAGGTTATAGTTTTGTAGGAGGAACAGACTTAAATTCAATACATCCTAAAATCAGTTTTACACAATACGGGGTTTACACAGTTACATTAACTGTAAGTAACGGATGTACGCCAAATGCAACATATCAGCAAATCATTACAGTAAAGAAAAAGCCAGAACCAAATTTTGTAATACCTTCATCGATTTGTATTAATGGAAATATGAATCCAACTGCAAGTGCGAAGGTATGTTCAGGTTTAATAAGTAATTGGTTATGGACATTTCAAAATGGTAATCTGGTAAATTCATCTATACAAAATCCAACAAATATATCATTTTTAACAGTTGGGAATAAAACAATAACATTAAAAGTAACAAATGAGTGTGGAGATACAACAATAACAGGAAATATCAATGTAATTGGATTTCCTACTGCAAATGCAGGTAATCCACAAACTATTTGTCAGGGTGGTAGTATTACATTAAATGGAACAGTTGGAGGTTCTGCAACAGGAGGTACATGGTCAACTCCAGCTGGTGGTAGTTTTGGTAATATTAATTCTTTATCTTCTACTTGGACACCGCAAACAAATTTTAGCGGAAATGCAGTTTTAACGTTAACTACCACAGGAATGAATCCTTGTAGTTCAGTAGTATCAAATGTAACAATTGTTGTAAATCAGACCCCTACAGCAAATGCCGGAACAGCCCAAACTATATGTCAGGGGGGTAGTGTTTTATTAGCTGGTAGTATTGGTGGTTCTGCAATAGGTGCTATATGGTCATCAAATCAGGGAGGCACATTCTTCCCAAATGCAACTACTTTAAATGCAACATGGTCACCTCCTTCAGGATTTTCCGGAAATGCAATTTTAACATTAACAACAACAGGTATGTCGCCATGCCCTGTAATGTTATCTACGGTTAATATTACTGTAAAACCTCCTCCTACAGTGAATGCAGGAGTAGCCCAAACGATTTGCCAAGGGAATTCAGCTACTCTTTCTGGTTTAATTGGCGGTTCAGCAACTGCAGGTAACTGGTTATCAAATCAGGGAGGAGCATTTTCGCCAAATGCTTCAACATTAAATGCAACATGGTCACCTCCTTCAGGATTTTCCGGAAATGCAATTTTAACATTAACAACAACAGGTATGTCACCATGCCTTACTGTTTCATCTCAAGTAAATATTACTGTTCGTCCAACTCCAACTGCAAGCATAAGTGGTACTACAACGGTTTGTCAAAATTCTACAGCACCTGTTATTACTTTTACAAATCCACAAAATGAGGCAGTAACTGTTACTTATAAAATTAATGGAGGTAGTAACCAAACAATAAATATTAATGCAAGTTCAAACAGTACAATTACAGCTCCAACCTCTGCTTCTGGTACTTTTGTATATAATTTAGTTAGTGTAGTTTATCAATCATCTCCAACCTGTTCAAATACATTAGCTAGTACTGCAACTTTAGTTGTTAATCCTTTACCAACAGTAACCCAACCATCTTCGCAAACAATATGCAATGGCGCACAAACTACTTTAATTAGTTTTACTGGAACTGCAACTACCTATAATTGGAATAATAATAATAATACAATAATTAATTTGTCATCAAGTGGAAATGGAAATATACTACCCTTTGCTGCAACAAATACAGGAACAGCTCCAATAACAGCAAATATAACAGTTACACCTGTTTATACTTTTAATGGAGTTAGCTGTTCGGGAAGTGATAAAACATTTTCGATTACAGTTAACCCAACTCCAGCAATAAATCCAATTTCAGACCAGAATTATTGCAATGGGACTGTAACCAATGCCATAAATTTTACGGGTACAGCTACTTCATATTCATGGGCAAACAATAATATAACTATTGGTTTGGCTGCTAATAGTAATGGAAATATTCCTTCTTTTACTGCAACAAACACAGGTTCTTCTCCAGTTATTTCAACTGTTACGGTTACCCCAAATTATTTAAACAATTCAATTAGCTGTTCAGGAACACCAGCCGTATTTACAATAACTGTAAATCCAGCTCCTGTTGTTAGTTTTTCAGGAGCAGATCAGCATATTTGTTCAAATAGCACCAGCTCAGCAATTACATTAACTTCTGCAACTCCCGGAGCTAATATCAGCTGGAGTTGCACACAACCTTTTGGAATTTCAAATGCCGCTACAAGCGGAACAACTGTTATTCCGGTACAAAACCTTATAAATTCCACAACTTCCCCAATAACATTAAATTACATTGCTTCAGCAACTACTTCTTTAGGAATTTCATGTCCCGGTGCACAATATATATACCATATAACTGTAAGTCCTGTGCCAGTTGTAAACCAGCCAGTTAATCAGGTGTATTGCAATGGTATTGCAACACCACTCATTAGCTTTACCGGAAACGGCACTTCCTATTCGTGGTCAAATGATAATTCATCCATTGGATTAAATTCAAGTAGTACAGGAAACATTGCATTTACTACCATTAATAATACTTCAGCACCTATTGTATCGACAATCACAGTTACACCGCAATTTTTGAACGGGAATACGAATTGTCCGGGAATTTCCAAAACATTTACTATAACTGTTAATCCTAATCCAACAGTATTACAAGCCTCAAATCAGATTATATGTAATGGGAATTTAACCAATATAATTAATTTTCAGGGAACAGCCACAGAATATTCATGGTCAAACACTAATTCTACCATAGGATTAAGCAGCAGTGGAACAGGAGATATTCCTGCTTTTACCGCGGTTAATTCAGGTACAACGCCAGTAATTGCAACAATAACAGTTACCCCTAAATATACAAATGGAGGGATAACTTGCAATGGAACTCCAAAAACAGTTACAATTACGGTGAATCCTACACCAAATGTAACTGCTATATCAGCATTAACATCAATATGCAGCAATACAGCAACTAATATTTCACTTTCATCAACCGTATCCGCTACTATTTTTAACTGGTCCGTACTATCACCGTCTGGTATAAGTGGAGCTTCAGCTGCTAGCGGAAATACGATTAATCAGACATTATTAAGCACTCTAAACAGTACAGATACAGTAATATATATTATTACTCCAACAGCCAATCTATGCACAGGTTTACCTTTAACTGTTAAAATTGCAGTTTATCCAAAACCTTTATTTACCAATATATTTACTGACACAACAATCTGTTCTAATGATAACATTCCAGCTATAACTCTCGGTTCAACAGTAGCAGGAGCAACATATTCCTGGAGTTTTACTTCAGGAAGTTCGTTATTACCTGTTTCGGGTTCAGGAAATACCAATAATGTTCCTTCTCAATCATTTAACAATACATCTTCAATACAATCAAACGTTACTTATAATTATACTGTTTCTTATCAGAACTGTCCGGGGCAATCGATTCCAAGAATTATACATGTCAATCCCAGACCAGGAGTAACCATAAGTCCATTATTTCAATATAGTTGTTCAGGAGGAAACACTTCTCAGGTTAATCTATCAGCAACAGTTTTGGGAACAAGTTTTACATGGACAGCTCAATCTCCAAATGCTGTAACAGGATTTCAAACATCAGGAACTTCTTCATTACCAACGCAAACAATGATTTATAATGGACAAGACACAGGAAAAGTAATTATTACAATAACTCCAAATAATAATAGCACAATAAGTTGTGAGGGAACTCCTATTACTTATACTTACTTTGTGCTACCACTGCCAAAAGCAAATTTTACAATGAGCGATTCTATAGGATGTACACCATACAGCGTTGCTTTTTTAAATCAATCAACACCAACTGGTATAAATTCCAGCTGGACTTTTAATGCCAGTAATTCGAGTATATTGTCTAATCCAACACATGTATTTACTAACAGCAGCAATACGCTGGATACTACTTATAATGTAAGATTAGTTGTAACAGCAGGAAGCGGTTGCACTGATACCGTTATTCATCCTATAACCGTTTATCCAAAACCAAAAGCCGGTTTTATTTTTTCATCTTCTGCAATTTGTGC
>CAIZXK010000529.1 GCA_903936865.1 uncultured Bacteroidales bacterium
CGCCATAAGGAATAGCACGACTATCGCACCATATAATAGAAGGACGGAGTACCTTGTGATTCTTATCAACCAATACTAAACCATGCATCTGATAAGAAATTCCTATTGCTTTGATTTCTTCAGCTTTAACATCAGGATTTGAAAGTAGTAGTTGTGTTACTTTTCCAATATTTTCCCACCAGGTTTCAGGATTTTGTTCAGCCCAGCCAGCTTGCGGAGCATTTATTTTCATTTCAGTTTTAGGATATTGTGCCATAGCAATACACTTTCCTGTTGATGCTTCCAGTAATGATGCTTTTATGGAAGAACTTCCAATATCGAAACCAAGTAATGTCATTGGATATATTTTGAATATTTATATAAATTTTTTGTAAAAATAAGCTTTGTCAAAGTTTAACGAATTATTGTTTGTAAGTATTAGCTATAAATAGTAATTACAGTAAAAAAAATCATAAGAATTCCAATTAGTTTAAATCGAACTCCAAAAGTAATAAATTATAAGAAACTAAAAGCTAAATTGATTTAGGAAAATATATAATTTGATTGTTTTTATAAAATAAATCAATGTAAAATATAGTATTTCAATTGATTAAAATAATAATTATTATTGTAATTTTCTTTTTGTTCTGTTTGCATATTTTTCTACTTTTACAGATTGAAAAATTGATTATATTTCATAATTGCCAACGATTTTTATATTTCTAATTTATGCAAAAATGCAACCAACATTAGTAATTTTAGCTGCCGGAATGGGTAGTCGTTTTGGAGGGAATAAACAAATAGAGCAAATAAGTCCATCAGGCGAATGCATTATGGATTACTCTGTTTACGATGCGATTAAAGCTGGATTTGCTAAAGTTGTTTTTGTAATTAAAGAGAATTTTAAAGAAAGTTTTATTTCAAGTTTTAATACAAGCCGTTTCAATAATCTTATTCAGGTAGACTATGCATATCAGGATGTTAATAAATTAGCTGCTGAATTTTCCCTGCCTGAATTCAGAACAAAACCTTGGGGAACCAATCATGCATTGATGATGGCTAAGGATATTGTAAAAGAACCATTTGCCTCGATAAATGCCGATGATTTTTATGGAAGACAAGCATTTATGGGTGTTGCTGAATTTCTAAAATCTAATTATACTAATGAAAATCATTATTGTGTGATGGGTTATGATATTTCTAAAACCCTGGTGGAATCAGGTGGAACTTCCAGGGCTGAATGTATTATTGATAAAGATAATTATCTGACTTTTGTAGAAGAAAGAACTGAAGTCAAGTCTAGTAATGGTATTATTAAAGGCTTGGATATAAATAAAGAAATGCTTGAAATAAATAAAAATGCCATTGTTTCGATGAATTTCTGGGGATTTACACCTGATTATTTTAAACATAGCAATTACTATTTCAAAGAGTTTCTGACAAAGAATATAAATAATCCCTCCGCAGAATTTCTGATACCGGCAGTAGTAAATGATTTGATAAAAAAACAGCTGATTAAAGTAAAGGTTTTAAATTCTCATTCAGAATGGTTTGGAATAACCTTTAAGGAGGATAAATTTTTTGTTGCAGAGAAACTTATTAATTTGGTTAATAAAGGAATATATCCTGCAAAATTATGGTAAATCAAATAATAGAAAAATGTCATTAAAAGTAGAGAGTTTTGGTTTTATGCCTGATGGCAGAGAAGCCAAATTGATATTTCGACTCAAATCCGGGCAGGGTTATGAACATACAAGTATGAATTAAGAAAAACTTAAAAGAGTATTTAAATATGATACATCAAAGAAAAATCTTAAGATTTTGGATAATTTACATTATATTCTTTTTAAGCAGTAGTATTTATTGCCAAAACTCTCATTTTGTATTTTTAAAATTGGATGAAGATGATCCAAATTATTCATATAATTCATTAGAAATAACTATTAATAATACAAGACTTTTTGAACAAAATAAAAAATATAAAGTAAACATTAATTTATCTCAACTTGATACAATTAAAATGAAAAGTAAAGATTCTTTAAATTTTTCAAAAGTAATACTTACCAAACTTAAACCGCAAGAAACATATACTATCATATATAATATATGTAGCTTGTTTGAAATCAGGCCTAGTAAAATCAATGATGGTAAAAAATTAGTAAGACTTATTGCTATAAATAAAGATACTTCAAAATTATACTTAAATAGTTATTACAGTTATATTGAACCAAATCAAATATGGACCAAAGATACAACCGATTACTTTACAAATTATTCAAGTTCTTATTGTCCTTATGCAGTATCAACTTATCTATTGTGCACAAAAGACTTTGATGGATTTATTAATAATGAAAAAGAAATTCCAAATTGTACTGAGTTAACATTATATTTTTCAGGAAAAGAAATGTATTCACTATATTATAACTACAAAACTAAAGAAATGACTGCAAAGTTTGATGGTTATTATGATGAAAAGTTAAAAATTAAAGTTGGTGATGTTAAAGAATAAAATGCAGTTATTACCAATCTGCTTCAAGCAGAGTTTAATAACAAAAGTAAAAGAAACAACAATAAAAAACATGTCAGTAAAAGTAGAGAGTTTCGGATTTATGCCTGATGGTAGAGAAGTAAAATTGATAACACTATATGGAATCGATGGAATATCAACAAGTATCACCAATTACGGAGCCAAATTGGTTTCTCTTTTTGTTCCCGATAAATATGGTAAGCTAAATGATATTGTTTTAGGATATAGTTCTTTGGATGGTTATTTGAAAGGACATAGGTATTTTGGTAGCAATCCGGGCAGGGTTTCGGGAAGAATAAGCAATTCAAGTTTTACATTAAACGGGAAAACTTATCTTTTACCTAAAAATGAAAATGGAAATCATCTTCATGGTGGTATAAAGGGTTTTGATTCTGTTCTTTGGGATTACAAAATTAATGGAGAAATCGTTTCTTTTACCTATTTAAGTCCTGACGGAGAAGAAGCATATCCGGGTAATCTGAAAACTCAAATAGATTTTCAATGGATTGAAGGCAATGAACTTTTAATTACCTATCATGCAGAAACAGATCAGGAAACACCAGTTTGTATTACTCATCATTCGTATTTTAATTTAACAGCTGAAGATTTTGGGAAAATTGGCCATCATATAATTCAACTTAATGCCGGTAACTATTTGGAAACAAACGAAGAATTACTACCAACAGGAGTTATTTTACCCGTTGATGGTAAAGCATTGGATCTTCGTAAACCAGTAGAAATTAAAAAAGGATTAGAATCGACAGACCAATGCATTACATCGGTTGGTGGTTTCGATCATTGTTATGTGCTTGATAATAAAAGTGAAGAAATGAAACAGGCTGCTGTTGTTGAAGATCCCGTTTCCGGTAGAAAAATGGAGGTTTTTACTACTTATCCCTGTATCGTTTTTTATTCAGGAAACTGGTGTAATGGATTAGTTCCGGGGAAAAGTGGTAAGATTGCAGGTGATAAATCTGCATTTTGTCTCGAACCACAATTATTTACTGATGCAGTTACTATTAAAGAGTTTCCATCAATTATTTTATCACCGGATCAGAAATATTTACATAAAATCAGTTATAAATTTTCAACTATCTAATATATAAATATATGCAATTTGCAACATTAGACTATATTGTCTTATTGGGATACATTTTAATTATCGTTGGCATTGGATTATTTGTTTCACGACGCGATAAAAAAAGAGAAAGAAACGCATCAGACTATTTTCTTGCCAATAAAGGACTTACATGATGGGTAATTGGAGCTTCATTGATAGCTTCCAATATTTCAGCCGAACAGTTTATCGGAATGTCTGGTTCCGGTTTCAAAATCGGGTTGGGTATAGCTTCTTATGAATGGATGGCTGCGCTGACTTTGGTAATTGTTGCGGTTTTTTTTATGCCCGTTTTCCTCAGACAGGGTATTTATACCATGCCACAGTTTCTGGAACAGCGTTACGATAAAAGAGTTAAAACAGTAATGGCTGTTTTCTGGGTAGTCACTTTCATTTTTGTAAATCTTACTTCCGTTTTGTATTTAGGCTCTTTAGCATTAAAGAATGTTACTGGTGGTGATGTGATTACTATTTTAAATATCAGTTTTGATCCGCTGGTTTTAGGAATTATTTTACTGGGTGTTTTTACTTCCATATATTCTGTTTATGGGGGTTTTAAAGCGGTAGTTTACACGGATGTTGTTCAGGTTTTTTTTCTTGTAGGTGGCGGATTATTAACAACCTATCTGGCACTTGAAGCATTGGGAGGTACTGCTGTGGAGGGTTTTGTTAAAATTACAAAAATGGCTCCTGAAAAATTTCACATGATACTCGACAAAAATAACCCAAATTATATCGATTTACCTGGTTTAAGTGTACTTATTGGAGGAATGTGGGTTGCCAATCTTTATTATTGGGGATGTAATCAATATATTATACAAAGGGCTTTGGCTGCCAAAAGTATCAGGGAAGCACAAAAAGGCTTAGTTTTTGCAGGATTTATTAAAATATTATTACCACTTATTGTTGTTATTCCCGGTATTGTTGCTTTTGTACTAAAGGCACCAATTGACAGACCTGATGAAGCTTATCCCTGGTTATTACAGAATTTTATTCCGGCAGGAGTTAAAGGTCTTTGTTTTGCAGCACTGGTTGCTGCTATTGTAAGTTCTTTAGCTTCAATGATGAATAGCATTTCATCCATTTTTACCATGGATATTTATAAGGCTTTTATAAATAAGAACGCTTCAGAACATAATCAGGTTAATATTGGAAGAATAGCAAGCGTTGTAGCTATCATTATTGCCATGATTATAGCTCCATTACTCAAAAACCTTGATCAGGCATTCCAGTATATACAGGAATTTACCGGTTTTGTGAGTCCCGGAGCCTTGGCAATTTTCCTTATGGGAATGTTTTGGAAACGTGCAACTTCAAACGGAGCGTTAGCTGCTGCAATAGCTACTTTTGTATTATCATTTCTGTTTAAATTCCTGCTTCCTTCCCTGCCATTTATGGATAGAATGGGAATTGTTTTAATCTTGTGTATATTGATAATGATTATTGTTGCTTATTTTGAAGGATTCAGGATAAGTGAAAAAGCTATAAAAATTGATAAAGAACTATTTTCTACAAGCAAAGGATTTAAAATATTAGCAGGAATTATTATAATTATTTTAGCATTCCTTTATATATATTTCTGGTAAATAAACACTCACTTTAAATAACCCTGTCAGGGTTTTAAACCCTGACAGGGCAGAAAAGCTAATATTCAAAAGAATCATGAAAATTGACCAACTGATTAAAGTTTTTAACGAAAGATTTACCGGCGATTATGCAGTATTTTCTGCTCCCGGACGAATTAACATCCTAGGCGAGCATACCGATTATAATAATGGTTTTGTATTGCCGGCTGCCATTGATAAAACGATTGATCTGGTTATTAAAATAAATTACAACAGCAATATTATTAAAGTTATAGCCAACGATTTAAAGGAAGAAGAAAGTTTTAACAAAGAAACAACAGCTATCAGATATCACTGGACAAAATATATATTGGGAGTAGTTTGCGAATTGGAAAAACTTGGTTGTAATATCCCCGGTTTCGATTGTGTATTTGGTGGTAATGTTCCTATTGGAAGTGGAATGTCATCTTCTGCTGCTTTAGAATCAGTTTTAGGATTGGCTTTAAATGAGTTGCTCAATTTGAAACTTAGTCGTTTTCAGCTCGCAAAAGTCGGACAACTGGCTGAGCATAATTTTGTTGGTGTTCGTTGTGGTATTATGGATCAGTTTGCTTCTTTGTTTGGTGAAGAAGGTAAACTTGTTAAACTCGATTGCCGTTCAATGGATTATGAATTAATTCCTTTTAATACGGAAGCGTATAGTATCGTTTTAATAGATACTAAAGTTACTCATAATCTTGCTTCTTCTGAATATAATAAACGCAGAACAAGTTGCGAAGAAGGAGTTGCTATTATTTCTTCAGTTTATTCTGATGTTAAAAGCCTTAGAGATGTTAGTTTTTATAGGTTGGAAGAATTTATTGATGAAATGAATATTGAAACCTATAAGCGTTGTTTGTATGTGGTTGGTGAAACTGACCGCCTGCAAAAAGCCTGTAATGCATTAAAACAAAATGATTTTATTACGTTAGGCCGGTTAATGTACGAAACCCATGATGGCTTACAACTTTTATACGAAGTTAGTTGTAAAGAGCTTGATTTTTTGGTTCATACAGCAGGACAATTTTCCGGAGCCATAGGAAGCCGAATGATGGGTGGCGGTTTTGGAGGTTGCACCATTAGTTTGGTAGAAACCAAAAAAGAAGAGGAGTTTATTGAAAAAACTTCAGATGATTTTAAAATAAAATTTGGTTATTTGCCGGCTATACATAAAGTTAAAATTTCTTCAGGTGCAAGAAGAATATTTTAGACTGTATTGATTATTTTTTAGTTTCTATAAGATAATACACCGTTGTTGTAAGGAAATCTC
>CAIZXK010000530.1 GCA_903936865.1 uncultured Bacteroidales bacterium
GATATTATCTAATAAATTATAATACATTTTTAAGAATGAAGAAACTTTTAATTACATTTCTAACATTAACAATTTTAATAAGCGTTAATGTATTTTCCCAAAAGAACAAAACAATAAATCTTAAGACTTCAGAGGATAGTATTAGTTATCTTATTGGTTCTGATATTGGCCATAACCTTATGACTGGTGGGATTGAATATAATTCCGAAATATTATCACAAGGAATAAAAGATGCTAAGGCAAATACTGATACATTGGTAATCAGCAAACTAAAAAAAGACGAAATCTTAGGTAAATGGCAGCAGGAAAGAATGAAAAAACAAAAAGAAGAAGCTGCAAAAAAATCAGAAGGTTCTAAAAAAGCGGGTGCTCAATTCCTTACTTTAAATAAAAATGCCCAGGGAGTTAAAGAATTGCCAAGTGGATTACAATATAAAGTAATAAAAGAAGGAACAGGACCTCATCCAAAAGCAACTGATAAAGTTAAAGTTCATTATCACGGCACTTTGACTGATGGTACTGTTTTTGACTCATCTGTTGAAAGAGGTGAACCTATTTCTTTTGGATTGAATCAGGTTATACCAGGATGGACCGAAGGTGTTCAATTAATGACACCGGGTTCAAAATACATTTTCTATATTCCTTCTAACCTTGCTTATGGTGATAGAGAAATGGGTAAAATACCTGCAGGATCAACTCTGATTTTTGAAGTTGAACTATTTTCAATAGAACCAGCTGAAACGAAATAATGTTTTTACTATAACATTTACCTTTAAAAAAGTCTCCTCTTTTTGGAGACTTTTTTTTAATATAATTTCCAATTTCAGAAATTATGCTCGAAAAACTTAAGAATAAAACAGTTGGAATAGCTGGTTGCGGTGGATTAGGCTCTAATTGTGCTATAGCTCTTGCCCGAATAGGTATTGGAAAACTAATTATTGCTGATTTTGATAATATTGTTTCAAGTAATCTTAATCGTCAGTATTATTTTACAGATCAAATTGGATTACCCAAAGTTGATGCATTAAAAACAAATATTTCCAAAATTAATGATAATGTGATAGTTGAAACCCATTATATAAAATTAACAGCAAGAAATATTCCAGGCATTTTTAGTAATTGTGACATAATTGTTGAAGCATTTGATCTGGCAGAAATGAAACAAATGCTAATCGAGACCGTTCTGACAGTAATGCCTGACAAATATATAATCTCTGGTTCTGGTATGGCTGGATGGGGAAACAACAATTCAATAAAAACCATAAATTTCGACAAATTATATGTTTGTGGAGATTTTGAATCTGAAATTTCTGATGTTTTACTTCCATTGGCTCCAAGAGTTGGAATAGTCGCAAATATGCAAGCCAATCAGGCACTTGAAATATTAATGAAAATATAAAAAGTTAAGAAATCTTATTTATAAAAATTAAAACTGAACTTCTTTCTTTCAACTTAAAATAAAAATATGAACATTATACTAAATAATAATTCAGAAAGCTTTGAAAAAAGTGAAATGAGTATTGCTGAAATATTAAAGGCCAAAAACTTCATTTTCAAGATGCTTGTGATTAAAGTTAATGATAGGATTATTAAAAAACAAGAGTACGATACAACGATTGTTATAGAAGGCGACAATGTGGTTATCTTGCATCTGGTTAGTGGAGGATAATTTATTTTGTTCATAGATTGTTAAAAATCAATATATTTTTTTTTGTCTTTTACTTTTTTGTAATTTTGTGAATCTTATTTTTAATAAACCAATTATGTCTAAACTTCTTAAGTTACTGCTTTTTATACTTGTATTTATAGCATTTATTTCATGCGAAACTGATTTTAATCCAAATGCAGAATATAAGGACATATCTGTAGTATATGGCATTCTGAATAAATATGATAGTGTTAGTTACATTAAAGTTAACAAAGCTTTTTTAGGTGAAATGAATGCTTATACGATGGCTCAATATGAAGATTCGAGCAGTTATGGAAATAATCTGGAGGTTAAAATTGAAGAAATCAATGGTGGAACTATATCAAAGGTATTTTATTTTGACACGACAACTATTTACAATAAAGAGCCAGGAGTATTTTATGCACCAAATCAGGTTGTATATAAATGTTTAACTTATAAGCAATTTGATACTATTAATTATGAACCTTTATATAAATTAATTATCCGTAATAAAAAAACAGGGAAATTAATTACATCTTCAACAAAGCTAGTTAATGCCATATATATTTCAAATCCAAATAGTGATTACTTTGATTTACCTTCAGCTGGAAAAAAGAAAATCGAATGGAATTCTGTAAAATATGGAAAAGCTTATCAATTAGTAATCAGATTCAATTATTTTGAAAATGGAATTCCCAAGAAATTGGATATGGAATTTCCAGCTATTAAATCAAAGGAATTAACTGGCAATGAAGGAATGGTTGTTGAATTTCCAAGCTCATTCTTTTTCAGAACCATACAGTCAACTATTCCGATAATACCAGGAATAGTAAGAAATGTTGGAAAAATCGAACTAATAGTATCTGTTGCAGCTGATGACTTTAGCACATATCTTGATGTAAATGCACCTTCCGGAAGTATTATACAGGTTCGCCCCGAATTTAGCAACATTAGCAATGGAATTGGCATTTTTTCTGCAAGAAGTAACAACACATTCAAAAATGCCCGAAAGCTTGAATTAGGTGCAAAAACCAATGATAGCTTAAAATTTGGTCAATACACGCGGGAATTGGGTTTCCAATAACATACCAATAAATATTGAATTATTTATGGCAAAAATTCAATTATTTTATTTAATTTTGCAGACTTAAATAAATTTTCAATTTACTTAATTATCAATAATTTAATATTTTTTAAGCAATATTTTAAAGGATTATTATCACTATTTATTCTGATAAATGAAGCAAACATTATATTATAAAAAATAATTTCATAATGAATATAACAAAAGAAAACACCGGTAATTTAACAGCAGAAATTAAAGTAGAAATTTTTCAAAACGATTATCAGGATAAGATTACAAAGCAACTGAAAGAATATCAACACAAAGCTAATATTCCAGGGTTTAGAGTTGGGAAAGTTCCTATAGGAATGATTCAGAAAATGTATGGAAAACCAATCAAAATTGACGAAATCAATAAAATCATTTCAGAAGGTCTGGATAAATACATAAAAGAAAATAATCTCAATTTATTAGGAAGTCCTTTAATGAATGAAATAAAAAATTCTTTAATTGACTGGGATACACAAACAGATTTTGAATTTTACTTTGATATAGCTTTACAACCTGAAATCAAGATTGATTTAGAATCAATGACATTAGAATCTTTCAAGATTATTGCTGATGATAAAATGATTGATAATATTGTAAAAGACACTCAAAAACGTCAGGGACATGCTCATTCTCATGATGAAGCAGATGAAAATGATATTATCCATGCTGATGCAGAAGAATTAGATGAAAATGGAACTGTAAAAGAAAATGGTATTAAAACCAAAGCTAGTTTTTCAGTAGAGAAAATTAGCAGTAAAGATATAAAAGCAAGTATTATAGGTTTAAAAAAGGAAGATATTTTTGACATAAACTTTGCAGAAGCTTTAGGTTCCGAACATGATGCTTCTCATGCCTTAAATCTTGGCCATGATTCTGAAGGATTAGGTTCAACTTATAGAATTAAAGCAACAGAAATCAGTCATTTACACGAAGCTGAAGTAAATGATGATTTATTTGAAGCTACTTATCCTGGTCAGGAAATCAAAACATTGGAAGCATTTCGAAACAAAATCAAAGAAGAAGCTGAAAATTACTATGTTAGAGAAACTGATCAGAAACTATTAGGAGATGTTATTGGTAAATTAATTGCAGAAACAGAAGTTGAATTACCAGCTGATTTCATTAAAAGACTTTTGATGGAATCGAATAGTGACAAATTAACCAACGAAGAACTTGACGAAAACATTGATGCTTATATTAAATCAATGAAATGGCAATTGATTGAAAATAAACTAATAAAAGACAATAACTTAGTTGTTGCCGAATCTGATGTAAGAAATTACATTAAGGATGTTTATTTAGGTCAATATTTCCCAAAAGCTCAGGATGAGGAACAGGATAAAAGATTAGACGGTATTGTTGACACCATCATGAAAAATGAAAAAGAAGTGAAAAGAATTTATGATGAAATGTATGACAAACAGATGATTGAATTGTTTAAACAAAAAGTGAAAACCAATCCAACAGAAGTTACTTTTGATGAGTTTGTAAAACTGGTAGGACATAACCACGATCACTAAAAATAATGAACATGCACAACGAATTTAAGAAATATGCAATAAAGCACAGAGGAATTAATAGCCTTTCTTTTGAGAAATATCAATCTATCACAAACGGATATATTTCTCCAACCATTATAGAAGAACGTCAATTAAATGTAGCATCTATGGATGTTTTTTCCAGATTGATGATGGACAGAATTATTTTTCTGGGAGTACCTATTGATGATACAGTTGCCAATATTATTCAGGCTCAGCTGTTATTTTTAGAATCCGTTGATTCATCAAAAGATATACAGATTTATTTAAATACTCCAGGTGGATCTGTTTATGCAGGTTTGGGAATTTATGACACCATGCAATATATTGCACCTGATGTTGCAACTATATGTACAGGAATGGCAGCATCCATGGGTGCTGTTCTTTTATGTGCCGGTGCTGAAGGAAAAAGAACTGCCTTGAAACATGCACGTGTTTTAATTCATCAGCCAATGGGAGGAGCAGAAGGTCAAGCTTCTGACATTGAAATAACAGCGAGGGAAATTCAAAAGTTAAAAAAAGAATTGTATGACATTATAGCTCAACATTCCAAACAAACTTATGATAAAATATGGCAGGATGCTGATCGCGATTACTGGATGACAGCCTTAGAGGCTAAATCATACGGAATGATAGATGAAATATTAGTAAGAAGTAAATAATCAAACAAAAATTAAATCGTAAGACCTAACAGGTAGTTTTTAAACTTGTTAGGTCTTATTTATAAAAATAAAAACAATGGCAAAGGAAAAGGAAATTTGTTCTTTTTGTGGCAGGGATAAAGCCAAAACCAATATGTTGATTGCTGGATTAAGTGCCCATATATGTGATTATTGCGTGGTTCAGGCAAAAGCAATTGTTGATGAAGAAATGCCTAAGAAAAAAGATCAAGCTTTCTCAAAAACCAAGATATTAAAACCATTTGAAATCAAAAATCATCTTGATCAATACGTAATTGGACAAGATGAAGCTAAAAAAATACTGGCAGTAGCAGTTTACAATCATTACAAACGTATTAATCAGCCTTTATCAAAAGATCAGGATGATGTTGAAATTGAAAAATCAAATATCATAATTGTTGGTGAAACCGGTACAGGAAAAACCTTACTAGCCAGAACGATAGCAAAAATGCTTAATGTTCCATTTTGTATTGCTGATGCTACTGTTTTAACAGAAGCAGGCTATGTAGGTGAAGATGTCGAAAGTATTTTATCAAGATTATTACAAGCAGCTGATTACAATGTAGAAGCTGCTGAAAAAGGCATTATTTTTATTGACGAAATAGATAAAATAGCCCGTAAAAGTGATAATCCATCTATTACAAGAGATGTATCAGGAGAAGGAGTGCAACAGGCTCTCCTGAAGCTACTTGAAGGTTCTGCTGTAAATGTTCCACCTCAAGGTGGTCGTAAGCATCCCGAACAGAAAATGATACTGGTTAATACACAAAATATTCTTTTTATTGCAGGTGGTGCATTTGATGGTATCGAAAGAAAGATAGGTTCACGAATGAAAGCCAATATGATAGGCTATTCGGCAGCTAAGGAAACTGATGCCATTGACAAAACCAACTTATTGCAATACATTGCTCCACAAGATATCAGAAGTTATGGTATGATTCCGGAAATAGTTGGACGTTTTCCTGTTTTATCGAACCTGAATCCATTGGATAAAGATGCTTTAAAACGTATTTTGACTGAACCCAAAAATGCATTGGTTAAACAATATACAAAACTCTTTAAAATGGATAATATTGAGTTAAGCATTGAAGAGGACGTTTTGGATTTTATTGTTGAAAAAGCTATTGAATTTAAATTGGGTGCCCGTGGTTTAAGATCTATTATTGAAACCATTATGACTGATGCAATGTTTGATTTACCATCAGATAAAAATGCAAAAACTTTTGCAATAACATTGGATTATGCAAAGGAAAAAATGGAGAAAACCAATGTTGCCAAGCTTAAAGTTGCTTAAAGGATTCCTATTAAAATAGTTAGAATCGAATCTATCAGGAATGTTACAAATAAATCAAATTCAGCTTATTCAAACACAAAGTTGATTATGCTGAATTTGAATAAACTATGTACTGTTTTTCTCAACCTATCTATTAATATCCATTAAACTCTTTTCAATTTTTTAATATTTCAATATATTAATATATTTTATAAAAACTCCTCCGATTATACATAAAATTTAAATTTGACAAATTAAATAAAATAAAACACTAATAAGGAATTCTGAAAATTAGATTTTTTGATGCGAACAAGTTTTTTAAAACCACAATCCCGATTCATCGGGATGAGGTTAAAATTGAAGTTCAACGAAGAAAAAGCAATTTTTTAGAAGCCCCGTAATTAAAATCCATGCTGATTTAGGTTAATCTTTAATACTTTTAAAAACAAATAACTACCTTTGCAGCATATTAAAAAAGACTTTTATGACTTTTGATGAATTAAATCTCAACAAACCCTTATTAAATGCATTAAGTGATATGGGTTGTGTTAATCCGACCACTATACAGGAAAAAAGTTTTTCTGTAATGATGTCGGGAAGAGATATGATAGGAATTGCCCAGACGGGAACAGGAAAAACATTGGCTTATTTATTGCCTTGCATAAGATTATGGTCGTTTCCCAAAGATAAATTACCACAGATTCTGATTATTGTTCCAACAAGGGAACTGGTTGTTCAGGTTGTAAAAGTTGTTGAAGAATTAACTGCATATATGAATGTGAGGGTTGTAGGTGCTTATGGCGGAACTAATATTAAAACACAAATTCACGGTATAAACCTAGGTGTAGATGTTATGGTAGCCACTCCCGGACGTTTGCTTGACTTGGTTTTAAATGGCTCTCTGAGATTAAAAAATATAAAGAAACTTATTATAGACGAGGTTGATGAAATGTTGACGTTGGGATTTCGCACTCAGTTAACAGGTATTTTGGATTTATTGCCTGCCAAACGTCAAAATCTTATGTTTTCGGCTACAATAACAGAAGATATTGAAATATTGATTAAGCAGTTTTTTAATAATCCTGTTAAGATTGAGGCAGCTCCTACAGGTACTCCTCTTGAAAACATCAATCAAAAAGCATATCATGTTCCCAATTTTTATACGAAGGTAAATCTGCTTAAATTATTACTAAACAACAAAGAGGAATTTCATAAGGTGTTGGTTTTTGCTGAATCAAAAAAGATGGCTGATGAGTTGTTTGAATTAATAAACAGAGGATTTCCGGGTCAAATTGGTGTAATACATTCCAATAAATCGCAAAATAACCGATTTGAAACCGTAAAGCGATTTCAGGAAGGAGATTATCGTGTATTAATTGCTACAGATATTATTTCAAGAGGATTGGATATTTCTGAAGTTTCCCATGTAATAAATTTTGATACCCATGAGGTTCCCGAAAATTATATGCATAGGATAGGTAGAACCGGAAGGGCAAAAGAAAAAGGAATAGCTATCAGTTTTATAACTCCAAAAGAAGAAGCTAGTCAGCATCTTATCGAAGAATTGATGAATTATAAAATTCCAATATTGGAATTACCTGAAGAACTTGAAATTTCTGAATTACTCACAGAAGACGAAATGCCAAAAGTTCAAATGAAAAATGTTTTGCTTAAACTTCCAAAAAAAGTTGAATCTGGACCAGCATTTCATCCTAAAAAGGAAAAAAATCTTAAGGTTTACAACCATTTAACCCGAGCCGAAAAGATGAAACAAAAATATGGTAAACCAAAAACAAGGGGACAAAAAAAGAAATAAGAATGGAAGGAGTTAACAGAAACGACATCAGCAAAGGCTTAGAAGTAATGATTGTGCTGAAGCAAAATCAACGAAACGGCATATTAACTGAAGGCATTGTAAAAGACATACTTACAAATGCAAGTTTTCATCCGCATGGTATTAAGGTAAGGTTGGAAAGTGGTGAAATCGGTAGAGTAAAAGAAATATTGGAATAGTATTTAAAATAGCTGCCACCCTTCTTCTCTTCATTAGTACAATATTTTTAAGGAGTAAAGGTATTGGCATAATTGTGTTTACACAAACTTATTTATACTCCCTTTACACTCTCCAAGAATACCGATATCTTCATTGATTATGGCATAATTAACACTAAGGATGCCGATATCTTCATTGATGATGGATATAAAAAAAGCTGCCCCGTTTCCGAAGCAGCTTTACATTATGAAAAAAACTAAAAACTATTTATTTACAATCATTTTCTTAAC
>CAIZXK010000531.1 GCA_903936865.1 uncultured Bacteroidales bacterium
CGAAAAGATAATTCAAAACAAAAAAGCCCACTTCGTTATGGCTTGGATTGCGGGCATTTATAAAGGTGTAGTTTTGCAGTAAATGCTTTGCAGTCTTGACTTTTTGGTACTTTTTCGTCAAGGAAAAAGGACAAGAAAAAGAAAAAAGAAATTTCAGTGAACTTCTCTAATCCGGAATTCATTTTGTAACGCTGATAACACGGATACGTTCCATAAACGCGGATTTAAACTGATTTTTGATAAATTTTAAAATCCGGTTTTATCAGCGTTTCCCTTTAGGGATCAGCATCATCAGCTTACCATTAAAATAAAAGCAAATTGGATATTATCAATGAACCTTTTCCGTTAAGTAAAAAAATCATGAAACTAAAAAGCTTTTAAAGCTAACGATATATTATAAACTCTTAATCAATAAACCAAGTTTATAAAAATCGAATAATCTAAGACTAACATATCCCTTACATAAAATCGATTTCAATGGATTTTTAAAAATACTAAAAAGTATTTTAATCGGATATATCAAATGTTTCCTTTTTAATTGAAAGTAAAATCTCAACAAACTTACATCTTCAATAAAATCATTATCGTAATTAACATATTGCAGTATATAAGCCAGGTTTTTAATGCCTTTTTCGGTTTTTTCCAAATACAAAGCATTATTTTCAATGTCGCCGTTCATCAACGGATTGTCAATATGAAATATATTAATACCGGTTTTATTCAATTGATAGCCGAATAAAGTATCTTCATGTCCGTAATTTTTCAAGCGTTCGTCAAATTGTATATTCTCAAATATCGCTTTACTTATAGCAAAGTTATTAGTCATAAACGACTTATTTGGATTCTTCATCCTAACTTTTAAAGGTTTACTTTCTTTAACAATGCCATATTTCCACCTGAGAAAGTGATTTTTATCAGGCAAAGTAGCATCATAAATACGTCCTCCGCAAATAATGTCAGGTTTTCTGTGAGTAAGGGTATCTACATATAAAGATAAATAATCGGTTGAAATAATTACAGAGTCACAATCAATAAAAAGAAGGTGATCGTAAGTGGCATATTGCAAAAAAAGATTCCTAATCGCAGCCCTGCCAATATTTTTATCCAATTTTATATAAGTTGCATTGTTGCATACATCCTCATTTCGTATTTTATAATCATTATCCGATGCATCGTCAATAAGAATAATCTCACAATCAACTTTCAGCTTATTAGTTTGACGCAATAATTCAGTAACCAGATCAGTAACATTAAAATTATAAACAGGGATACAAATGGAAATCATAAAAATAAGGTATTAATCAAATAAAAACAACATCAGTAAACAATAAATAGTTTCTAAAAATTGTAGTTCAATGAAGAAAAAAGCAATTTTTAGAAGTCCTTAATAATGAATAACACTATAAATTACATATCAAAATGATTTACAAATTAAATCATATTTCAAATTGTACAATACCGATCAGAAATAGTTAATAATACCGGTAATGATAGTAAGCAGGATTAATAAATATTTCATTTCGGTAATAAATAGTGCAGACTACAAAAATAAATTAAAATCGGATAACTTTCGTACTATATACAAAAAAAAGGCATCCGTTTCTGAATGCCCTTTTCTTAATTATTTTTGATTGATTACTTAACAATCAATTTTTCTGTCCATGATTTTCCGGTTTTAGCATCTGTATATTTTACAAAATACATCCCTTTACCATAAGCAGAAAGATCAAATTCATTTGTACCTTTATTTACTTGCTGTGAAGTAATTAAAGTTCCAACCATTGAATAGATCTTAACATCACCGTTATTGAATTTATCAATGTTTACAGTAAATTTGCCAGTTGTTGGATTAGGATAAACACCAACCGTTTCGTTTTCAACTTCATTGATTCCTACTAATAAACTAATATCATTTTTGCTACGGGCAGTAATGTAATATTTATTGAATGACATGTTGACATTACCGATAATTGAACCATTTCCTGAAGGAACAGTAAGTGGTGTAGGGGTAATATAATCAACAATATAAGAGAAAGTATAGAATAAAGAATCGGTAGTACTACCATCTGTTAAAATATACTTTTTATTTGTACTGAATTTCATCAACCCTGTAGGATTGGAAAAAGCAGCACTGTTAAATTTAATAAGTTTTGATTGGTGAGCTCTCATAAAAGCAGTATCCTGCATATTAGCAAGAGTTAACACCAATGGATTAACCACATTATTGATTGAAGTAGGCATACCTGGATCTTCAACAGGATGAAATTCCAATAGACCGAAATAGCTTTCAAGTTTACCTTTAATACCAGTTATTCCATCACCAATGTTATAAATTGTAGTAATATGAGTAGGATTATAATCATCAATCAAAACAGCTGCAGTTGCATCCTGAATATATTTCTGGTTTCTGCTGGCATGTTTGTAAGTTAAAAAAGCTTCACCTGTTAATTGGTATAAAGTTGAATTGTCAGCTATTTTAGCTCTTAATTCAGCAATAGTTGCACAAGGAATGGCTGCAACAGTAGTTGTAAAGTTGATATCTGAACCATAGCTTGTTCCGATAGTGTTAATGGCATAAGCTCTTGCATAATAAACGGTAGAACCGGTTAATCCGGTTAAGTTACCTGAAAATACTCCGGTAGTTCCTGAAACTGCAACTTTTGTATTAGCAGTTGTAGGATTAGCAGTTGTACTCCAGCAAATACCTCTTTCGGTAATTGTCGAACCACCATCATTGCTAACATCACCAGCAACAGTTGCTGTAGAAGAAGTAATCGCTGAAACAGCACCTGTTGAAACTACTGGAGCAACCGCTCCCGAAGCGGTTGTAAAAGTTAAATCGTTTCCGTAAGAAGTTCCTGCACTATTAGTTGCATAAGCTCTGTAATGATAGGCAGTATTTGCAGTTAATCCTCCAACATTTCCTGTAAAAGCACCATTGGTTCCGGCAACTACAACTTTTGTTCCTGCAATGGTAGGATCAGCTGTAATTCCATAACAAATACCTCTTTCGGTAATTGCAGCACCACCATCAGAAGTTACATTACCACCACAAATAGCAGTTGTTGATGTAATTCCAGTAGCAGCAACAGAAGTAACTACAGGAGCAGTAACTACACCAGAAAATCCGATCGCATCTGTCCAGGTTGTTGCAATTCTCAATCCATCTACAATAAGAGTAGATGATATTGTTTGATTACCCTGACGTAATGCAATAATTCCAACAGATGCTAAATCAGTTGATGCAACATCAGATGCAACAACAGTTGGTGCACCTTCGGTAGCAGTAGCAGGATTTACAAATAATGAAACAACATCATCACCAGCTCCGCTGTTAATTGTATATTTTAAAACGATCAGATTTGTTGTATTAAAACTATATAACGTTGAAGTATAAACCGCATTTGCAACGTTAGAACCTTTTAGTACGCCTAATTTGAATTTAGTAGAATCTGTTGCATCTCTTTTAAGAAAAACTCTTCCAACAAAAGTTGTTGTACCAGTCATAAAATGGAAAAAGTAATCACCTGTAGCAGTTGCATTTGAAACATTAATTAATAATGCGGCATATACACTACCTGTTGTAGGAGCTGTAAAAGTATGATTCATATCTTGTGCTTTAGCACTTGTAATAAGAGCACTCTGACCAGAAGGAGTACAATAACCAGTGTAAGAAAGATTACCATTAACGGTAAATATTGGACCTGTTCCACTGTGAGCATTCCATCCATGAAGTGATAATGAATCTCCAACAGGATAATCAAATTGCTCATTGAGCAATAATTGGGCTTTTGCATTATAACCCATCAACATCACCATGATAAGTGACATTAAAATTGTAATAGTTTTCTTCATTTTTTTAAAAATTAATTATTGTTATATTATGTTATTTACTATTTCTTAATGGAAAAACTTTACAAAATTACACATAATAAAATTAAAAAAAATATTTTAACTTTATTTTTGTTTTAAATAAATGTTACTTTAATAATAAATACAACGAAGTAAATTAATTTTTATCCTTTATAAAGCAGTTTTTATCGAAAATACTTGCAAAAAAATACAATTCAAATTTATTTTGCATTTTACATTAAAATCATATCAGTATGAATAAAAAGATTACACTGTTTTTAGTTATCGCTTTAGGATTTATAACCATTTCAAATGCACAGCATCTTAAACGCAGAGCTTATTTGGGAGCTGCAATTAAAAACATTAACGATTCCACTGCAAAATCAAATCAGCTTAAAAGCACTGAAGGTGTTATTATTCAACAGCTATACGAAGATGGAACAGCAAAGAAAATTGGACTTCAATCGGGCGATATTTTACTATTAATCAATGGTAAAAAAATAAGTAAGCGTTCAGATTTTAATCAAATCATTTCCAAAATTTCTGAAGATGATATAATTGATTTTACCTTTTCAAGAAACAAAAAAGAAAAGACTCTCAAAGGCAAAGTAATTGGTTATAAGCCTGATAAATATGAATATGCAGATGTTATTTATGATGAAATACCTTTTGAAAATGGGTATTTGCGTAATGTAATTATAAAACCAAAGGGAATCGAAAAATGTCCGGTACTGTTTTTTATTCAGGGTTATACCTGAGCAAGCATTGACAATATGGGCAACGATCATCCGTATGAGAAATTATTGATGGAAGTTGTAAAAAACGGCATAGCAGTCTTTAAGGTTGAAAAGCCCGGGATGGGAGATTGCAAAGGCACTGCTGCATGCGAGGATATTGATTTCCTTACCGAATTAAATGCATTTGAAAAAGCTTATCAA
>CAIZXK010000532.1 GCA_903936865.1 uncultured Bacteroidales bacterium
GACAATTTTGTACTATCATATTTTATTTTCAAATCAATAGCACCGGTATTTATCAAATTACTCAGATTAACAGGAACCAATACTTCTGTACCTGGAACTGCTGCTATACTACTACCCAGATTAACTGAAGCAGTTGGAGATGTAACTGTTATAGTTATACCAGTTGAAGTAGCAGGATTATTTGACAAACAAGCAGTTAAACCTGATATCATAACACATTTTACAACATCGGCATTAGAAGGAACAAATGAAAATGTATTGGAATTAGTTCCGGCATTTACATTGTTTACTTTCCATTGGTATGCAGGAGTAGAACCTCCATTGGTAGGATTGGCTGTAAAATTTACTGTTGTTCCTTGCAGAACATTTGTACTGTTTGCACTTATACTTACTGCAACTGCCTGAGGTGTAGTTGCTGTTACAACTGCATTTCCATTCATCAATTGAAGACTGCTTCCATATCTGGCTTCTATTGTGTAAGTTCCAGCTGTTTTGTTTGTCCAGCTTAAAGCACTTCCTGTACCAGGAATAGTACTTCCATCATTTACACCGCCTTTTTTAATCTGATAATTTACACCAGACTGAGAACCATCCAAAGTAACAGTAACTCCAGTAGAACCAGAACAATAACTTCCACTACCTGAAACGTTAAATGTATTAATAACAAACTGACTTATCGTTGTGTTTGTATAACCAGCATTAATTAAATTTCCATTCCAATCAGCCAATTCACATAAAGCCTGATTGAAATTAATTGCAGAAGAACCTCCGATATAGTTGAATTTAAGATCTAAGAATTTACCATTTACAAAATTAACACCCATAGATCCATTGTTTAACCATGAAATATTTACAGTACCGATAGTTCCTGCTGTAGTAATATTTGATATAGTTCCTGCGGCTTCTGTACTTAAATTTGCCAATTCAACAAAAGTCATTACGGTATTATCATAAGTAACTTTTATATCCATGGAACCCATATTATTCATATCAGAAACATTAATTGGAACAAAAACATCAGTATTTGTTGCACTTACAATAGCATTGCCTAAATTCATGGCAGAAGCTTGTGTAACATTAATAGTAATATTATTAGATGTTGCAGGATTATTAGAAACACATGATAAATCAGAAGTCATCACACATTTTATAACATCCTGATTAGTTGGCACAAAAGAATAGGTATTGGAATTACTTCCTGCATTAACATTATTTACTTTCCACTGGTAAGATGGATTTACACCTCCATTAACCGGAGTTGCTGTAAAATCAACATTTGTACCAAAAGCTATATTTGTAGATGATGCATTTATAGTAACACTCACAGGCGAAGGAGATATAGTACTGATAACCGCATTTCCGTTCATTGACTGAAAAGTTGCTCCATATCTGGCTTCTACTGTGTATGTACCAGCAGTTTTATTAATCCAGCTTAAAGCACTTCCAGTTCCCGGAATAGTACTTCCATCATTTACACCACCTTTTTTCAATTGATAATTAACTCCGGTCTGAGAACCATCAAGTCCTACTGCTAAACCAGTTGAAGTACTGCAATAACTACCTGAACCACTAACATTAAAATTACTGATTACAAATTGCTGAGAAACAGTTGTATTTGAATAAGAAACACTTACCGGATTTCCATCCCAATCAGTAACTTCACATGCAAGCAAATTAAAATTAACAGCTGTGTTTCCATTTATGTAGTTAAATCTTAAATCTAAGAATTTTCCGTTTGTAAAATTAACTCCGGCAGATCCGGTAGCTAACCATGATAAATTAACCTGACTTGTATTACCTGAAACCAATGTTACGTTGGACAAAATTCCTGCAGCATCAGCACTTGCATTGGCAGTACCTGAAAAAGTCATTATTGTATTATCAAAAGTAACTTTAATATCCATTGCACCAATATTTGTAAAACCGGCAACATTTAAAGGAATATCAATTGCAGTTGAAGGAGAAGCATTAATTGCAGCTCCCAAATTCATTGATTGTCCATAAGATAATAAGTTACAAAATAACAATACGAAAAGAACTAAAACTGAATTTACTTTATTTATCGTTTTCATCATTATTTTTTATATATGATTATTAAAAACAAAAAGCTATGATTGGCAAAGGAATACCTATATCCAATACATAGCTTTTCATTTGTTTTTGTAATTTTTCTTTATAAAATATTATTGTGCAGGAGTAAATGAACCATTAACATCACCTGAACATATAGCTTTAAAGTTTTGAATCATATTATCACCATTGATAACAATCGTTGGATTTTCAAACAACCAGTTGTCAGCAGTCCATTGAGTAACTGTTTCGCTTAAAGCACCTCTTTTTCTGATATACAAACCATCGGTAGAAGTAACTGTAGTTGATTTATTAACATCACCGGCAACTAATTTCATTCCTGTTAAAGTAATCTGACCAATTGAATGTTTTCTTGCATTTAAAGCATCTGTTGTATTTACACCACCCCAAGCTTTTGTTGAAGAACCATTTAAAGCATAAGTACCATTAGCAGCAATAATTGAAAAATCACCATTAGCATCTGTAAAAACTGAATCAACTTTAGTTAATCCATTCATCAAATACACTTTGGTAAAAGTCATTGGAGTACTTGCTGTATTATCGTAAGTTAATTTTCCGGTAATAAAATGTTTCCAGTAAGAACCTTTTAATAATGGACTACCAGCTTGTGGCATAAAGTTAGGATTTGTTAAATTGAATCCATCAGCAACTAATAAATCAGAATTATTTACTAATGTATCATTATGTTTAACAGCAGTTTTAAAATAATTTCTTTCGAAATCAGAAGCAAAATAAGTAGTCATTCCAGCAATAATACAATTTTCGATATTTAAATCTCCATTTGTTGCACTTGCCTGTGAATTTGTACCTTCTATATGTAAACCAGTTGGAAAACCAGCAAAAACAGAATTATAAACATTTAATTGAGAACTTCTGCGTAAATGCATTGCTCTTCTGTAAAGAGAATTGATAGATGTAGATGAGGTAACTAAAGGACCAAAAAAGCTCATATTACTAAAAACAGGTTTTGTAATAGGCAAATTAGTAGTACCACTTCCATCATTATCTGATTCAAAACCTTTAGACTGAGATTGATCAGCTATAGCTGGATCTCTTAAACTAACACCATATTGAATTTTACCTCTGAAACCAAAATCGGTATCAAATTCATCATCCCAACCTCTGAATGCGATTAAGTATTTTGCATTAACTGTACCACCAAACCATTCGTAAGAATCGTCACCAGAATATGATACCTGAATATGATCAAGCTGAGTTGCATTTCCAACTGCACCTAAAGTTAAACCATTAATTTCACTATTTAAAACAAAAGCTACACCCGGAAATTCAATTCTTACATATCTGAAAATTCCTGAATTGTCTGCATCATTTGTTCCACCATAAGTTGAACCAACTCCACCTTCAATAGTAGCACTGCCAGTAGCAGTATTGATAACAGCATTACCTAATATAATTATACCACCCCAATCGCCATAAGTACGGCTACCAGCAGCTTGGTTTGAAGTAAAGACAATTGGTTTCTGTGCAGTTCCGTTTGAAATTATTGTAGCTCCTTTTTCAATAATTAAAGCTCCTTTATTAGTTTTATCACCACGAATGATAGTTCCCGGTTCAATAGTTAATGTAGCACCTGCTTTTACATAAACCCATCCGTTTAGCAAATAAACATTACCAGTTGAAGATGGCATGAAGTTAGGATTTGTTAAATTAAATGGATCAACAACCTGTAAAGAAGTATTATTTGACAATACACTATTTTTACGTGACGGAGTATTAAAATAAGTATCTTCAAATGAAGAAGCAAAATTTGTTGTCATACCTGCCATTATACAATTTTCGATATTTAATTGTCCATTGGTTGCACTTGCCTGTGAATTTGTTCCATCAATAAATAAACCAGTTGGATATCCGGCAAATACTGAGTTAAAAACATTTAATTGAGAACTTCTGCGTAAATGCATTGCTCTTCTGTATAGAGAATTAATTGATGTAGATGAAGTAACTAAAGGGCCAAAAAAGCTCATATTACTAAAAATTGGTTTTGTAATAGGCAAATTAGTAGTACCACTTCCATCATTATCTGACTCAAAACCATTCGACTGAGATTGATCAGCTATAGCAGGATCTCTTAAACTAACACCATATTGAATTTTTCCTCTGAAACCAAAATCGGTATCAAATTCGTCATCCCAACCTCTGAATGCGATTAAGTATTTTGCATTAACTGTACCACCAAACCATTCGTAAGAATCGTCTCCAGAATATGATACCTGAATATGATCAAGCTGAGTTGCACTTCCAACTGCACCTAAAGTTAAACCATTAATTTCACTATTTAAAACAAAAGCTACTCCTGGAAATTCAATTCTTACATAACGAAAAATACCTGAATTGTCAGCATCATTTGTTCCACCATAAGTTGAACCAACTCCACCTTCAATTGTAGCACTGCCGGTAGCAGTATTGATAACAGCATTACCTAAAATAATTACACCACCCCAATCGCCATAAGTACGACTTCCAGCAGCTTGGTTTGATGTGAATACGATTGGATTTGAAGCAGTTCCATTAGCAATAATAGTTGCTCCTTTTTCAATGATTAAAGCACCTTTATTAACTTTATCACCACGTATAATTGTACCCGGTTCAATAGTTAATGTAGCACCGGCTTTTACATATACCCATCCGTTTAATAAATAAACATTACCTGCAGTCCAGGTAGTATTGGTAGTAATATCACCAGCAGGAATTGTTACGGTAGCAGCAGGATAAACTGTAGTCTGAGGATTGAAATTAGCCCAACCCGATGTCCAATCGGTTGTACCAAAAGCACCTACAAAAGATACATTGTCAAAAAATGGATCAGTTAAAGCGGCATTGGTAAAAGCGGCTCCATTTAATAAAGGAGAACCTGATGACCAAGTAGTATTGGTTGTAATATCTCCTGCATTTAATGTTTGCGTCGTTGCAGGATAAACTGTAGTCTGAGGATTAAAATTAGCCCAACCCGATGTCCAATCGGTTGTACCAAATGCTCCTTTAAAGCTCACTTTGTCAAAAAACGGATCATTAATCCCTTGACTATGTCCTAAAAATGTTGCTGATAAAATTACAGCTAAAGATAAAAATAATTTTTTCATTTGATTAAATCTATTTGTTAATTACTAAATTTTCATGTGTCAAAATTAGTTTGTTATATAACTGATTATGTTAATTTAGAAATAAGTTAAAATGAATAAATCTTTAAATTGAGCTTTGTATTATCAAAGGATTAAAGATGTAAATTTCCATTTGTAAATACATAATAATCATACAACTAAAATATTTTTACGTAAAATTTAAATTCCAAAAATTAAAAAAGGATCAGTAATATATTCATTACCAATCCTTTTACTATATTAATAAAATGTATTTTTTTAAAAAAGTAACACTAACTTAAAGTAAGCTGTTTTTTCAGAAATTATAAACAAAACCCATTGAAAAATATCTACCAGGTTGATAACTTTTAGTTATTTGTTCGCGTTCTACAATACCATCACCAATACCATCATTATTAATGTCTTTGTTATATTCTACAGTTTGGATAAACTTAACCGTTTCATTCAATAAGTTTTTTACACCAAATTTTGCTGTAAAATGTTTTCCAATTGCTTTGTTTACAGTTAAATCAAGCAAATTAAATGGCATTTCATAAATATGAGGACTATTACGGTTTCCAACAAGAATAATACGCTTTCCAATAACATTATACATTAAACTTATCATCAATCCTAAACTATCATTTTGATAATACATTCCTGTATTTATTATATAAGGTGATTGACCCTGCATAGGTCGCTCTTTATCTCTTTCATAAGATCCACTAGAAACATCTATTTTACTATAAATGTATGAAGCATTAAATGTCAGGGTAATATCTCTGAAATATTTAAGTAAATTATTTTTAGTACCAAGTGAATTTAACGATTTTCTTAAATCAATTTCAGCACCTGCGCTTTTTGAAGCTTCGGTATTTAAAAATCCATATTCAATTCCACCCGAACCAGCTGTTGGCAGCAATGAATATTCAATTGGATTATTGAAATGCTTATAAAAAACACCAAGAGTAATCATTTCACTTAATGATGGATACCATTCGTAACGTAAATCAAAGTTATGAATATACGCACTTTTTAATGCTTCATTTCCATAAACAGTTGATCTTAATTCGAAATCATAATATGAATACGATGCAATTTCTCTGAATTCAGGTCGATTAATTGTTTTTCCATAAGCAAATCTTACTAATGATTTTTCAGTAAATGAATAGGTTGCATTGATGGATGGAAAAAAATCTAACGTATCATTTAAAATTTCAACAGGGCTTAATGATTTTCGGCTAAAGCCTGACAATACTTGCTTGTTTTTCTCGATCCTAATTCCTGCATAAATAGTGAGCAAAGGAGTAATTGGAAGTTTAAAAGCAATATAACCAGCCATCAATTCATTTTCAGCTTTATATGAATCAGCTTTACTAGTACCATCATTAATCCTTATTCCTGAAGGAAAGTTGATGTTAGTATCAAGATATAATTCATTAATAGGCTGAAATAATAAATTCCAATCAAAATTACCTGCAAATGCAATAGTATAACCAATATTACGGGCATTAAATGATCGTTTTTTTGATTCTAAATAAACTCCAGTTTTGAGCTCTGGATAAAAGTTTCTAATTCGAAGTTTTTGTTCAAAATTAATGGCTCCAATCCGAATATTTTCATTCATATCTTTGTAAAGTCTGCCGTTATTATCTGCATCAGCGTCATTAGTAATTGTAAATGCATATTTTCCATAATTAGGATCAGTGGTATCTCCTCCAGCATCATAATAATTTGCTTTTGTCCTTCGATTATCAGGTTGGTTTTTATTGGCATAAGCATATCCTAATGTCCAGTCAAATTTAGTATTA
>CAIZXK010000533.1 GCA_903936865.1 uncultured Bacteroidales bacterium
ACCTAACCATAGCTTTTCTATATTTTCTAATAAATAAATATTTTCTGGTATTTGTTTTATATTATTACCCATTAAATTAATCTCTTTAATTTGTTTTAAACAAAAAAGTAAATTAAAAATGCTATCATCCAAATTATTATTACCAAAGTCCAGTTTTTCTAATTTATCAAGTAGACAAAAATTACTTGGCAAATTTGAAATATTATTATTTTGAAGATTAAGACTTTTCAAATTTTTTAGGTTTGATATTTCATCAGGAAGTTTCTCGATCTTATTATGCCACATTACAATTTCTTCAATTTCCCTCAATTTTGTCAAACCACTTGGGAATTCAATAAAGTCGTTATAACACAAATTTATACTTGTTAATTTTGGCAAATTACCTTCTTCATTATAAAAGTTTTGAATTTTATTACTGAATAACCGAAGATTTGTAAGATTTTGCAATTTTTTTATCCCTTGTGGAAATTCTTTTAAGAAATTACCATCCAGCCATAGTACACATATTTGTTTCAATTTGCTAATTTCAATTGGTATGAAATCCAAACTATTATTTGTTAAATGAAGTTCTCTTAAACTATCTAAATCAACTAATTGATTAAATAGAATTAATAATTCAATTTTCGGACAATTTGAAATACTAAGCACTTTCAAATGAATTAATTTACTAATAGTTTCTGGCAATATTTTTATACTATCATTTCCAATGCACAAAGTTGACAAACTTAATATAGTGCATATTTCTTTTGGATAACTTTTCACTTGGTTATGATATAGGCTCAATTTTTTTAAATTATGAAATTTATTTAGTAATTTAAAAGTTTTGCTCCAATTTAAGTTGGGACAATTTTCAATACTTATTGAACTTAAATTTTCGAAAGCTAAAATTTTACTTGTTAATTTGTCAATGTTTTGAAAACTTATTTCAGTAATTTTATCAGCATAAATATAAGCGCTATCAAGTAACGAAAATTCTTTTTTGTCAATTGTTTTTGCTTTAATTTTAATTTGAGGTTCACCTGTATCGGACTTATATTTTTTATTATATATTTTAATTTCTTGTTTAACTTTGATTAGGGTGCCTTGTAATTTCTTATAGTAACAACTTAATATAAAATCACTAATTTCATCTGGATGTTTAAATTTTAAGTTTAACATATAAACCTGTAATCTCGAACCCGCCCATAGTCCCCAATTATTTCTAATCCACATTCCTAGACTATGGTGAACTGTACCAGTAAACTCATCTTCCGTCATTTTTTTTATTTCTAATTTTAGACTATCAGATAATAAAATATTCAATTGACTAAAGCAGTCAGATATGTCTTTAGGGATATAAATTCCGTTTATCGTATCTTTTTGAATAAGCTTTTTATATTCAATGATTTCAGTTTTATTACTGTTTTGAGCATTAATTCCAAAATATTGAAATGTAAAAATTAAGAATAATATTAGATATATTATGTTTCTTTTAATCATGATTATTTTCATTATTACCCTTAACGTTATAATGTTTAATTCATTATACCCTAGCAAAAAAAATCCGATAAATTATCAATTTGGTCAAAAAACTTTAAAAGACAATAAAAGAATGATGGATAAAACCAAGTATTTGTCTTGCAAAAGCTGAGAATACCTAGTAGAAAATTGCTCAACATCTTAATGAACCGCTGTATGACCTTTATGTACAGTTGTGTGAGGAATCTCCCTGTCAGCTAATTACTAGCAGGGCAATCCACTCGATTATGGTTAGTTTTTCTTGATTTCATTCATTTTATTGATTGCTTCGGGTTCTCCTTTTTCAACAGCTTTCTTTAAAAACACTAGTCCTTTTTCTGTCTGAACGTTCTTTATTAAAAAGTCTGCATAGTGATATTCCAAAAGGTCAACGGAGTCTTTTATTGAGTCAAATGACTTTTTAAAATATTCTTCAGCTTTATTCACTTCTCCTTTGGCTTGATAGTAGAGGGCATAATTTCTATATGTATAAGCAATGTCGTTGTTTTCTGTCTCCAATGCTTTTTCTAAAAACTCTTTTCCTTCTTCCAACTTACCTAGCTGAATTAGTGCATATCCTAAATTGTCGTTTGCATATCCGTAATCTGGGATTATATTGATTGAACTTTTGAAGTAAGATACAGATTGTTCATAATTTTTTAACCTGATGTTGTAATAGCCTAAGTTGTTGTATACATCTGCTTTCATTACATCATCATTTGTCAGGTAAAGTATTTTTTGCAGATTGGCAATAGCTTCATCAAATTGATTTTTTAGATATTGGTCGTAAGCTGTTTTAAAGAGTTCATTTACTTCAAGTTCCTTCTTGTCATAAAGCTCACTTGGGTTGTCGTTTAAGTATTTTATAGCTTTTCCAAATTGGCTTTTCAAATCACTTGGTAAATTTTCCTTCCATTTAGGTGAGTCTTGCTCGATTAATTTTGAATAAGTGGCAAGAGCAAAGGCCATTATTTCATTTGGCATTTCAGAAATGTAATTCCATTTGGTTTCCCAAAACCCATCATCTACTCTTCCTGTGTCTTTTAGATTTTGAGAAAGTAAAACTCCAAAGCCAAAATAAATTCCTGCTAGGTAAATGAACAATTCTGTGTCATCACACGTGTCAAATTGCAGTTTGTTGTCGATAAGTTTGATTCTTATAAATTCATAAACTAAGCTGTAAATAAGTCTTTTGGGGTGTTTTTGAAGACTATTTGCAATATGGATTTTATATTTTGCTTCATCTACTTCTAACTCTGTTTCAAATGGCTTTCCTTCGATTTCATAAGGCATGCCATAAGTGTCTCTGATGTCATTTACAACTTCAAAAGCTATCTTCCCTTCTTGAATTTGAAGTAGTGAATTCAAGTCTAAAATGATATTTTCAATTAAAACTCTGTCATCTTTAAATGTCTTTTGAAAATAGTTTTCTGAAAGAAGAATTTGTTCACTTTCACGATAAGGGTAGCCAAAAACTTTGATTAACCAATTAAAGTTATCTTCGACCCAAAGTCTGTCAGACTTGGTTATCCGAAACGTGTCATTTTCCTTGTTTTTCAAGAACCCGAATAGCTTCATAGTGTCGTTTTAAAATTAACCATAACGTTATAATGTTTTATTCATCGTTCCCTTACAAAAATAAATATAAAAGTCATAAATTATCAAATATTAAAGGCAATTAATTATAAACCCAAATCAAACAGAATAGCAACCTAATTGGCATAAAATATGCCTGCTTTTCCCCTTAATGGGATTTTTCGTGAAAGGGATTTCAGCTATACGACTGAATGTTAGCGTGTCGTTATTTTTTCATTCTCATTTTTAAATGCCCTGTTTGCAATGGTGGATTCCCAGATGTCCAAAGGTGTTTTCCTTTAATTACAACATCAAAATCCAAATTATAATCATTGGTAAAGTTAACTTTTGAAGAATAACGTGCTATGAAAGTCAATAGTTTTCCTGTTTCGTTATCCTTAATATCTGTCTTTATTATTAAGTTTACGGTGTTCATTTTCCAATTGAAGATATAGTTGTCAACTGGGATTTTAAAAACTCCTATTGGTTTTCCATGGTGATAATAATATATAGCTTGTCTTGTCACGGTACTATCAGGATATTTAATTTCAATATTTTTGATTTGTCTTGCTCTGCTTGAGTCAATCTGAATAAATATTGAATCCTTTCCAAAGTTTCCATCACCACTACCAATTGCCTTCACATAATATTGTCCAGTGGTCATGTTTGCAGAAATATGATAAAGAGTATCATTCAAACGTTTTATAATCCCAAGATACTCGCAATATATTCCGTAATATTGAAAATTATAAACGAATTTGATTGTACTGTCACTGTTAATGCGTAAAAAACATTTATAACTTTTTATGTTATCAACTGATGCTCCTTTATATGTCTGCCCAAATAATGAGATGCTTATTAGTCCAAGAGTAAAACCAACTAAAATTAACTTTCTCATGATGTTGTTTTTTATTTGTTATATAAAATTCGATTTCGTAGCGTTTCCTTATAATGCAGGCTAACGTTTCCGCTTCTTGGCCTTGGGTGTATTAGGTCCCTATCTCCTGTCAAACAGCTACAAAAGTATAATAAATATTTAAATCTTTTTAATTATCACATTATACATCTTTAGACAAAGAACTGCTGTTAGTGGTTAGGCAATCTTAATTATTCATTTTTTTGAATTGTCTTGTCATCAGCCCATATCCCTAATTTATTGTCAGAGGCATATTTCTCTGATGTTTTGATTTGCTCAATGAAATTTTCATATGCTTTCTTGTCAATTTGAACTATTACATTAAGTTTATCTTTTATATCTTTATAAATCTCTTTTTCTCGGTCAGACATCTCTTCCCAAGTCTCTGGTCTTTGCATTGTCCCACCTGGATAACAACCTTGTCTTACTAGGTAATTGTTTAATGTATCCTTACCATCAATAATCAAACAATATGTCATTTTCATTTCAGGTTTATTTTCTTCAGGGATTGCCATAGTAGATACTTTTAATACAATGGCATTTGGGTGGTTAGTCAACCAAGTTTTAACTAAACTATCAGAGTTGTCTGATCTAGGTGTCCTTAAATAACCTTGTCCAAGTATACAATACATGGTGTTTTTATCATGTTTATTAAATCCTAAAATTGTATTAAAAGTAAAATCTTTCAGATATAAAATATCTGTATTTATAGTCTGACCTTTACAATTTATTAAAGTAAGAATTATTATAGCTGAAATAATTGTCGATATATGTTTCATTTCTTTCATTTTTTTACTACAAATTTATGGTATTTGCTGTCAAGCGGGGTGTAAATAGTTCCTTCCCTTTCAGCTTACTAATTTAATTAATTATTGTTGTTTATGTCATTTCGTTGTTAAACCCCGCTAGGGAATATGTTGTTTAGGATTTATATTAGTTATTATTATTTTTCAATATGTGGTAAATCAATCCAAGAAGCCTTCTCATTTTCTAAAAATTCTGTTTGTGTTGCATCAACAGTACCTTTAAAACATTCTTCTTTATCATCAAAGACTAAATTGTATTTCTCCAAACATCCACCACGACCTCTGTAATCTATTTGATATTCAAGTTTGTAATTTTTAAATTTCATAGTAAATGTATATCCAAGCCAATATTGTGTATTTAGAGTTTTAACAATTTGATTCTTTTCATTCTTTTCATAGTATGTAATTTTTATTGGATATAAGATCAATCTATCCTGTAAAGTGCTATATCCTATTAATGCACTTTCAGTTCCCATACAACCTGCATATCCTGTTCGATATAATGCAAATTCTAACTTTTTACCATCTCCATTAAAGTCGTCAAAATTTAGACCTTCTGTTAGACCTTCTTTATTCTTATTACCCCCATCAACTTTATACATTATTCTTGAACCTAATGCTAATTCGCTTTTTTTATTTGGTGAAGCAAACGGAAGTTCAAAATAATTATAAACATCTCGATGTGTTTCCTTTAAAGAATCATCAAAATAGACATCATCAACATTATATAAACTCACGGTATTCAACAATATATTTTCCTTAGTATCTAATAATGAGAATTTTATTTGCCCTTTGTACTGCCCGTGACCTAGCATAGAGGAACTACAATCATAGTCGTCTTCACAATAGATATTCACACGTGGCTCAAAAATCCAATATACAATAGCTCTGTCATTTACGCCGTAATCTTCAAGCTTCTTATACTCAATTATTTTTGAATGCTTTGGAAAATTATATTTGTTTACTATTGGAATAAATTGTTTAATTATCTTTTCTTTTTCAACCAACAATCTATAAACATTACAGTTATTGATAATTGAGTTACTATCTTCTTTTGATAATTGAGATCCATATTCTTTACACACCATTTCTTTAAAATTTAATAATGAATCAATGTCATATCCGCTTTTATGATAATCATTCGTATCTATTATTATTTTAGAATATTTTAAAAAAGAAACGTCACCAATAATAGTATCGTTTAATCCATTTTGACAAACAGATTCAAAATTATTCAATAGAAGAAAAAGTAAAACAGCAACAAAATATTTCATTTAATACACTTTTTATCTGATATTTAAAACCCTGTTACTAATAAATTCCTTGCTCCTTTTATACCACATTTTTGATATTGATGGTATGTCTGTGCAGCTTTTTCTCTTGTTTTAACAGGTGCATCATTTATTATCCATGAATCAATAGCACTATCTAAAGTATATGCTTCAGGACACATTAAATTTGTCGTCCATAATAGAGGAAAAGCACCTGCCTTTTTTATATGATTATAAAAAAATTCTTTGCTTGCACATGCTAAAATTATTACTTCTCTTTTTTTATTATCAACTTGTGATGGATAATTATCTAAAGAAAAGTCCATTAATCCATCATGACCGATATAACATATTAAATCGGCACTACCACCAATATTTATTTTATTTGAATCTATATGTAATGTTGTTTTATTTTTACCAGCTGAATAATCTAAGAAATCTGTAACGGTCTGCTTTATCATTGCTCCATTGTATGCATCTGCCACTAAATATACAGATGAATCTCTATGCTTAAAGATTAACCTTTCGTAAATTTGTTTTGTTGGATTATTTATTTGCTTAATAAATTTCCAATCAGATTGCTTTTTAATAAATGTTTTAACACCATAACCACAACCCCAATACAGATTATTAGCTGGGTCTTGTCCATTACCAATTTTACGAGGTACAGGTACAATTCCTTGGTTATCATTATCACACAATGCTACCAAAACATGAATATATCTTGTCTGATTAAATGCACTCAATGAAATAATTAAAAATACTGTAATTAATTTTAGTCGCATATCTTATGATACTCCCCAAAAACAGGACATATAGTTAAGATAATTGTATTACCTTTATTTAAAAATTTTATGTCAAAAAACAGAAGAAAATTTACAAAAGAATTTAAAGCAAAAGTTGTTTTAGAATCTTTGAAAGAGCGAGAAACTTTAGAAAGTTTGGCAAAGAAGTATGAACTATTACCAGGTCAGATAACAACATGGAAAACACAGGCATTAGAAAATTTCTCTAATGTGTTTATTAAAGAAACTTCAAAAAGCATCGACAACAGTGTTGATAATCAGGTTTTATATGCTCAGATTGGGCAATTAAAAGTAGAAAATGATTTTCTAAAAAAAAAGTTGCAATGAAAAGTACAGAAGATCGAAAAGGAATGATTGAATCCTTGGGTTCAAAGTTGAGTATATCAACACAATGTGAGCTACTATCACTTCCTAGAAGCAGCTTCTATTATGTGCCAGTGGGAGAAGCGGAAGAAAATCTGGTAATTATGCGTCAATTGGATGAGCAATATTTTAAAACCCCATTTTATGGTGCATTACGACTTACCGCAATGTATGCAGCAATGGGGTTTAAAGTGAATGTAAAGCGTATACGTCGTTTGATGAAGATAATGAATTGGCAGACCATTTATAGAGAACCACACACAACAATAAATGATAAAACACATTATAAATATCCGTATTTGCTTAGAAACATGAAAATAGATAAATGCAATCAGGTCTGGGCAATGGACATCACTTATATTCCTATGAAAAAAGGATTTATGTATTTAACAGCGATCATAGACCTACATAGCCGATATGTTGTTCATTGGTCATTATCTAATACCATGACTGCTGAATGGTGTTCGGAAGTTTTAAAAGAAGCCATTAAAAAACATGGAATTCCCGAAATTTTCAATACAGATCAAGGTAGTCAGTTTACCAGCGAAGT
>CAIZXK010000534.1 GCA_903936865.1 uncultured Bacteroidales bacterium
CCCTGTTCAAGCAGAAGACGGCATACGAGATCTATCGCTGTGACTGGAGTTCAGACGTGTGCTCTTCCGATCTTATCAAGTATGGTGCGGACCGGCGATGGGGGCTTTCAACGAATGGGCTCGGGGAACGTTTTTGGAAAAACCGGAGAACCGGCGCGTGGCGTCGGTGGCGCTGAACCTGCTTTACGGAGCGGCCGTTCAGCTTCGCGTGCAGGCGTTGCGGATGCAGGGGGTTCCCCTGCCCGCTGGTTTAACGATCTGCCCGCCGATGAATTGGGATGAATTGCAAAAGGTAATTAAAAGCTGATGAAGATCGTTATTCAAAAGCCTGCTGGAATTATGCAGATGTTGATAACCTGAACACCGACCAGATGTTTGCCGGAAATCTTACTTATCAGATTGCAAGCTCTGAAGGTGACAAAATAATGCCATATCTTTTCAAAGGATTCGACGATACTTTTTCGGAAAGAGTACAAGCTAATGATATTGTAATTGCCGGAGCTAATTTTGGTTGCGGAAGTTCACGCGAGCATCCTGCTGTTGGATTGGCTTATGCCAATGTAAAAGCAGTAATCTGCAAATCGGTTAACCGTATTTTCTACCGTTCTTCAGTAAATCAAGGGTTGCCAATTATTGTGTTACCTGAAGTAGTAGATGCTTACAAACAAGGAGATGAAGTATTATTAGACTTTGAAAAAGGCGAAATTAAAGTAGGGGAGAAGATCGTTAAATTTGCACCATTACCATCAAAACTGATGGGCGTATTTAATGCCAAAGGATTGGTAAACTACATTAAAAACAATTAGTAATTTGCGAATATCGTGATTTTACGAATAAGAAAGCCGCCAGGGATTTAATTTCGGGCGGCTTTTTTACTATTGCTAAAACATTAATAAAAAAAACAGCTTGAAATAAAAATAAATCGTATTTTTGTTTTAAATATTTATATAAAGTGGAAAGCAATAAAAAAATTAAGGATAGCATTTTATTCTGTCTTAAACAATACAATCCGGAAATGATTGCATTGTTTGGTTCTTATGCACGTAATGAACAAACAGAAAAAAGTGATATTGATATTTTAGTAAAGTTCAATAAAACTTATTCTTTGCTGCAACTTATCAGAATTGAAAATGAACTTTCATATATGCTCGGAATTAAAGTAGATTTGCTCACGCCCGGGGCTCTTAAAAATGAAAAAATAAAGATTAGTATTGAAAAAGATCTTCAAATTATTTACAATTTATGAAAGAAGACTCGGCATATATCGAACATAATCAATTGCATTCTAAAGATTAAAGCTTTTACTGCAAACGTATCTAAAGATGAGTTTTCTAAGAATGAATTGATACAGGATGCAGTTATCAGAAATATCGAAATTATTGGAGAAGCAACAAAAAAAGTTTCTGAAAATACAAAACAATCATATTATGAAATTCCTTGGAAGGAAATGGCCAAAATGAGAGACAAACTGATACATGATTATATGGGTGTTGACATTGATGTGATTTGGCAAACCATTGAAACTGATATTCCGGAACTATTGGAACTTATGCAAAAAATTAAATTATAAGTTCGGAATAGCAATTTACACCTATTATTAATATTTGTTTTTTTAAATTATGGAAGAAAGCATTAATTTTTATAAATAATTCTTTAAAATGACAACATTAAAACTCCAGTATTCTAACTATGATACTCCCCTAAAATAGGACATAGAGTTAAGATAATTGTATTACCTTTATTTAAAAATTTTATGTCAAAAAACTGAAGAAAATTTACAAAAGAATTTAAAGCAAAAGTTGTTTTAGATTCTGTTGAAAAAGAAAATAAAATTAGATTTTTTCCATATA
>CAIZXK010000535.1 GCA_903936865.1 uncultured Bacteroidales bacterium
GTTTACAATACTGTATCATTAATTTAATTTATTTAAAAAATTAGTGTAATTTGTGCAATTAGTGGCGAATATAATAAAGAGTGCGGGTATAAGGTTTATTATTAAAAAAAGCTGATAGTAGATTTACTATCAGCTTTTATTTCCCTTTTCTATTCAGTAAAGAAAGAATGAATACAAAAATTAATTTTTATGGAAATTGTAATCCGGGATAATCATTTATATTCACAAAAGGAATCTGAGCATTAAATTTCTCATTGATAGCCTTTAGAAAATAATTTGTAACAATAGCCTGACCACGGGCAGAAGGATGCACTCCATCCAGTGAAAACAAACCACCAGTAATAAAAGAGGATGAAAATTTAATACCATCAAAATAAACACCATTTCTTGCATCATTAAAATACTTATTAATATCAACCAATGCTAATCCATTGGTAGTTGCTAAGTTTGAAATAGTTAAATTATATGCACTAACAGCTGTTTTAATTTTATTTACTTCCGTATTATCTAACACATATCTGTGTGGAATTGGTTTCTGACTTCCCCAATAAGCACATGATAATGAATCGCGGGGAACAGTTAATGTAATTAATTCTGTTGATTTAATCTGACGAAATTTATAAGGTGCTGGTAATGGTAAACTTGGATCTTCTATAATAAATGGATTGGGTCCTAATTTAAATGCGATTGTATCTGTAATTCCAAGAGATAAGAGTAATGAATTAAAAGGATGATAGGCTGCATTTAAAGCATTTACCTGCGAAATTTCCTTTAAAACCAATGCATTATACGGAATAGTAGTAAAAAATGGAATACTGGTAATATCAGGAATAGTTGCAATTGCACCTTTTGCACCATTTGCTTTTAACGAAGCTACTATACTAGTCATATATCCCTGAAAACTTAATGGATTGGTAATGCTATCGGCAGCACCACCCTGAACTGCATAAGAAAGCACATCATTATTACCTATCCATAAGGTAAAGAAAGTTGGGTTTATTGCAGGTACTTCACTTATGATACTATTTGCAGGATTACTGGCAAAACGACCATAATATGGATTTAAACTTCCATATCCGGGAATTAACAAATGAAAAGACTTAGCACCATATACACCCAAATTATTGACTTTATATGTTACACTTGAAACATCAACAGCTCCCTGATCGGGAATTGGAGATAAACCGGCTACGCCTGCACAATCGGTTTTTATTCCCAGTTTAAATTTGCCGGGCATAATTCCATATTCACTATTTACAACTGGTTGAATAAATTCGCCCCCTCCAACTAACTTGAACTGTTTTGCCAATATGTTTGGAAAAGCATATTGCTGACCAGCCTTATATAAAGCTCCATCCATATAACCTGAAGTTATGGAATTACCAACAGAAACAAAACGGGAAAAATCGGCATCACCCTTTGATGGTAGAAATTCATCTATTTCGGGTTTGCAAGCTACTGCAAATGCAGCAATTACAATATATAAAAAATATTTCTTCATGTTTTTTCGCTTTTAAATTAAAAATTATATGAAACTCCTATACCGGGTAATAAGGTAGTTGATTTGTAAGTACCAGCAAAATTTGCTGGTGAATAATTTGCATCTCTCTGCAAACCCATCAAATAAACGAATGAAGCGTCAATATTTAGTTTATCACTTACTTTGTAAGAAGCACCCAGCGATAATCCTATTTGATTAGTACTTGGCGTTTCAGGATTGAGATAATCATCCTTAACAGGTGATTTATCAAAATAAGCTCCTGCTCTGCAAGTTAATTTATCATTATATTGATATTGGGCACCAACCCTGATTACAGGTGCGTCTTCATACAAACGTGGATTACGTGAATCTTCCAGAGAAGAAGTATTAGGACTAAAATCAAAAATCAGAGAATCGTAAACACTCCAGAAAACATAATTTAAATCTGCACCAATCAGCAATTTATCATTAACCTGATAAGAAATACCTATATTTAAGTTGGCAGGCATTGGTAACATGGCATCAAATGTAACCCCGGACGGGAAATTAGCAGATAAGGAAGCGGGAATCTTAAATGTAACATCACCACCTTCCATTTTCATTTCAATTTTTGAACGATATGTAATTCCAATGCCAAAGTTAGCAGTTGGTTTAGCCATTATACCAATACTATAACCAAAATTGGATGTATTGCCCTCCAATGTAGATTTTCCTTCACCGGAAGCATCGGAAACCGGAAGCATTTTACTTAAGGAAACAGTACCTGACATATAATTAAATCCGGCACCAATACTAAAATAATCACAAAATTTATAGGATAGGGTAGGTTGAAAATTAAAGGCATGAAATGAAATGTCGGTAATTAAATAGCGTCCATCCCAAGTATCTCCCCATTTTAATGAATTTCCAAAAGGTGTATTTACACCTATACCTACTGATAATTTATCATTAATTTTATAGGTACCATAAAAATGCAGAGGAGGACTCAGTGGATTATCTGTTTGTGCCTGATAGGCAGATGGAGTTATTTTTTTGAAAGTAGTGTTAGCAAAAACACCTGATACTCCGGCGACAAAACTATATTTTGTCTTGATAAAAGACATTCCACCGGGATTAAAGAAAACGCTGCTGGCATCCAATGTAAAACCAGTTCCGATGTAGCCCATGCCATTTTGTTTGATACCCTGAATATTAATTTGGTATCCACCTGCTTTGGCAAAAGTTGTTGCAAATAATGCAATCATAAACCATAAAGTTAATTTTCGATTCATACGTAGTTATTAAATGAATAAATATAATTATGTAGTAATACATTTTTCGACCACAAAAATAATATATTTTCAAATACAATATTATCAATGATTTGAAATATCTATTTTTTCGACCCAATCTTATAACAAACAAATCAGATTGCTTAAAGTTTGAAATGCTATATTTTTGTTCTTTAGTTTCACAAAATTTATTTTAAAACCAAAATTCTGCAAGGATTTTTATCAGTATTTTTATTATTAGTTGTTTGCAGTATATTATCTTCATTTAATTTTTTTATTAAAATCGTTTAATTCGTGGCTGATAGAATAAAATCTTAGGATATAAGGTTTAAGTAAAATTATTTTTGAATATTAAAATTAATTGTTATTAATAACGATAAAATTTAAAAAAGTTTATTATTCATACTATAAATAATTGAAATAAAATGAATTGCTTTTTGTTAGGAAGTTGTTATTAAACAAATAAAAATGAAGTTGTTTTTTTATAAGATTAACTGTTTTTTTTAATATCTTTGCACAATTACTTTAAATAAAATTTTTTTATGGCGTTGCCTGTAAATAATGATATACATAATTTTAAAATACTAACAGTTCATTCAGTTATAGCTTATTTGTTTGGTTATCTGGTAGTTTTTTTTGCTTATAATAGCATTACAATATTGGTTGCTCTATTTTATGATATCAAAACTATACTTTATCATCACAAGTTATTATTTCTCACCAGTGATTATTCCACGTTATGGAATGTAGATTCAGCATGTTATGTCTTTAGTGCAGGTTCAATATTTCTTGCATTAGCCATACTGGCTTTAATAAGAGTGTATAAGTATTACGAGGATTATGAAGGTTTAATGAAGATTTTCCTTTTCTGGATTATCTTGCATAGTATAAATAGAATAATTGGTTTTTTTATAGCCGGTACTATTTGGGATTTATATGCATCAAATGTTGTACTCGACTGGTTATACGTTGAATATTGGTTAAGAATCTTGTTTGTGGTAGGTGCAATTTTCTTGATTTTTGGTATAGGCAGCAAAACAACGAAACCCCTTTTACGATCATCTATTTCATTTAAATTTGTTGAAAGCAGGAAACGTCTGTTTTTTATTTGGTCTCAGGCATTTAGAACCTGGTTTATTGCCACTGTAATCATTTTTCTGATAAATTTACCAGAATATGCTTATATGGAAAATTTTTTGAGTGTAACCATGTTTTTCTTTCTTTTTCCTTCCTATTTTAATCATCAGACAATTCCAATACCTTTATCTGATAATAAAAACGAAGAGCCAAAATATCCAATACCCTGGCGAAATATCTTATACATTTCTTTATTGCTTTTACTTTTCAGGCTAATCTTTTCCTAATAGATCTTTAATTAAAAATCCTTATTTTCACTTTAAAATCTTTGTTTTAATTCTTGTGTTTTTTGAAAATATAATTTTCAAAACTCTTTTTCAGATTTATTTCTTCTTCTTTTTCTTTCTTTCTCTTTTTATTTCCTGAGCTTTAAAATCAATGTCTGCATTTTTCATTAAGGTTTTCCAATCACTTATGGCTTCACCTGAGAAATCTATTGTTTCCTGATATTCTGATTTATTAAGGTCAGCAATATTGATTTTATGTCCCAGATAGACTTCAATTTCTTCGAGAATCTCTCTTTCTTCCGAACTACAGAATGATATGGCATTTCCCCTGTGTGTTCCTCTTCCTGTTCGTCCTACTCTGTGGATATAGTTTTCGGGTTGTTCCGGCATATCATAATTTACAACAAATTCCACATTCGGAATGTCGATACCCCTTGCACTTACATCGGTTGCTATTAATATTTTAATTGTTCCTTCCTTAAATTGCTTGTGAACATATAGTCTTTCCTTTTGATCTTTGTCGCCATGTAAAGTTTTTGCTTCAATATCAATACGAGCCATTGCACCCGATACTCTTTCGGCTCTTACTTTTGTACGCACAAAAACCAGTATTTTACTGTCGGGATTATTACTAATCAATCTTTCGAGGAAAAATCGTTTATCATCCATTTCGATAAAAGCAACCGAATGATCCACATTTTTAGCAACCGGATTGTTAGGTGAAATCTGAATACGTATAGGATTGTTAACTAGTGAATAAGCTAGTTTTTTTATGTCAGCATCTATGGTTGCCGAGAAGAATAAGGTTTGTCGTTTTTTAGGTAGAAATCTAATCAGATCTCTTATGTCTTTAATAAATCCCAAATCAAGCATGTGGTCGGCTTCATCCAGAACCAATATTTCTATGTTATCTAAAATAATAAATCCCTGGCTAACAAGATCGAACATTCTGCCGGGTGTTGCAATCAATATATCTAACCCACTTTGAAGTTGGGCAATTTGATGATCTTGTTCCACTCCTCCAAAAACACAAAAGGTTTTTAAACCGGTATTTTTTCCCAATTGATTGAAAACACCTGAAATTTGTAAAGCAAGTTCGCGGGTTGGAACCATAACAATGCTTCGGATACTTTTGAATTTAGGTTTGCTTTGTTGAAGCTTTTGTATAATTGGTATTGCAAAAGCGGCTGTTTTGCCTGTTCCTGTCTGAGCTATTGCCAATACATCCTCTCCCTTTAAAATTGGTGGAATCGCTTTGAATTGTATGTCTGTAGGACGAACCCATCCAGCTTCACTCAGATTGGTAATTAGTTGGCTGGAAAAAGGATATTTTTCGAATTTCATGATAGTGTTTATTAAAATGCAAAAGTATGGAAATTATTTGGCAATTAAGGAATCATACCGAAATGAAATATGTGGTAGCCAAATTTATTCACTTTTGTAATCACAACATCTTTTCGTATGACTTATACTTTATTAGAAAGAAATTGATTTTTTTAAATCTGTTTTTTCTATTCTATCTAAATAGGTGTGAATACTTTAAAATAAGTTGATTAAAAATAAAAAAAGCCGGTATTTTCAGGATACCGGCTTTTTAATATTTAATCAAAAAAAATTAAACAATAGCATCGCCATTTTCAATTTCTTCTGCAGTTGCTTCTCTGATTTCAAGAATACTTCCTTTAAAATGAAGTGTTTCTCCAGCTAATGGATGATTAAAATCTAATTTTACATTTTCATCATCTATTTCTAAAACGATTGCTTCAGCCTGAATATCATTTTCCTCATCTTCCATCGGAATAATAGCTCCTTCAAATACCATTTCTTCATCGAACTGACCATCAACCATAAAGTTTTCTTTAGGAAGATCAATTATTCTTTCTTCTTCATATTCACCATAAGCATCCTCTGAATCTAATATAAATTCAAATTCGTCACCTATATTTAATCCAAGTAAATTTTCTTCAAATTTCTCAAAAAGATTCTCATTTCCAATTAGTACAACCTCAGGATCTGTATTGTCGATTTCTTCGATAATATCACCTTCAGCATTGTCGAATCTTAGTGTATATGATAAAGATACAACTTTGTTTTTTTCTATAGACATAATAAAAATTTTTTATTTTTTTAAGCTACGAAATTACAAATTATTTTGTAACTGCCAAATTAAATAATTCTTAAACTGTTTGTCGTATATAGTTTCATAAATTTTATTTCTAACCTTCTGTATAATGTAACTGTTGATTTATAGTAAGTTAATGTTCAAAATCTGTAAGGAAACTATGAATATGGTTGTGTTAAAATAGTAAGAAAATTATAGTTAGCTTTGGTCAAAAATATTGACTGTTGCTATCGAAACAATTTTTACTATAGTCATAAGATTTGATTACTGTAAGCATAAATTGTCAGTCTTAGCTTAGTAATTTTAAAAAAGCTACAACTGAATTTTTTTTAAATTGTAATGTATAGAGAAAGTATTTATGCTAATGTATAGAAAAACAATGGATTATTTCTTTGTTGTTTTGTTTCCTGTTTCCTATTTCCTATTTTGTTGGTATTGATAGATAGAAAGTACTTCCAATTCCTTGTTCACTTTCAGCCCAAATTTTACCATTATGTTTTTCAACAAATTCTTTGCAAAGTATTAAACCCAATCCTGTTCCTTGTTCATTTTGAGTGCCTTTGGTTGAATAGCTTTCTTCAATTTTAAACAATTTTTCAATGTCGGATTTAGCTATGCCAATACCATTATCCTTTACTGCTATTATAATTTCTTTTGGTTTTTCTTCAATTGAAATAATGATTCTTCCATTTGACTTTGTAAATTTTATAGCATTGGATACCAGATTTCTCATCACTGTACTCATCATGGATTTATCGGCAAAAGCAATTGCATTTGAGGGTAACTCTTTATTTATGACAATGTTTTTTTGCCTGGCAATATCATCAAAAATCAATGTTGTTTCATTAATAAAGTCCACCATTTCAATATATTCCGGATTAAATTCAATTCTTCCTGTTTGTGAGCGCGACCATTCCATTAAATTTGTTAGCAAATCCATTGCCCTTTTCGATGATTGGAGAATAACTTCAGCATACTTTCCCATTCCTTCAAAATCCTTTTCTTTTGCCTGATCAACAATGAGTTCACTAAATCCTACAATTGAATTAAATGGACTTTTAAGGTCGTGGGCAATAATGGAAAAGAACTTATCTTTTTCGGCATTCATTTCTTTTAAATGAGCCTCATTTAATTTGATAGTTTCCATAATAACCTTATAGTCATTGATATCCTGAAAAGATCCTTGAACTTTTATAATACTACCATTTGTATCAAATACAGCTTCACCTGTGGTTCTTATCCAAATCCGCTTTCCTTTTTTCGTGATAATTTCCATTTCTTCATCGTATGGAATCCCCTTTTCTACGCAATTTGTATATACCTCGATTATTTTTTCATGCCATTCGGGAGCATAAAACGAAATTCCTTCATTTACAGTTGGGTTATATCCTGCATCCATTTCATGTATGATTGCCGTTTGATCTGACCAAATTACTTCATTTTTTTTGAGGTCAACACTCCAGCCACCAAATCTGGCTGTTTTGCCAGCCAAACGTAGCAATGAATAGTTATCTCTTAATAATTCTTCATTTTGTTTTTTTTCTGTTATGTCGGTAATAAATCCTTCGAGGTGTAGCAATTTCCCATTTTCGTCAAATACACCCTGACCTCTTTCCCAAACATTTTTGATAGTTTTGGATTTTGTAATAATACGATATTCAATAGTATAAGCAGTTTTTTGGTTGATTGCCTGCTGTATATTATCCCATACCATGTTGCGGTCGTCCGAATGAATAATTTCGTTATATGTAATGAAATTGCTTGTAAGTTCGTTGGCTGTATAACCTGTAAGTTCCAACGAACCCTCGCTGGTAAATTTCATTGTCCAGTCCTTATCATTTAAACAGGTATACACCATACCCTGAAGATTATCCATAAGTGTTGACAGTTCTCTTTTGCTTTGTATAAGTGCTTCCTCTGCCAGTTTTCTCTTGGTAATATCTTTAGAAAAAATCGCAACCTTATCGGTAATAGTATTATCGATAAAAATAGGGTGTATTGAAAATTCGTTCCAGTAACCTGCCCGAAAATCTTCTGAGAAAAAGGGTTTTTCTGTTGAAATAACCTGATTAACATATTGATGTCTTTTCTCCGCAATTTCTTTTGGCAGAAGTTTAAATACATTTTTTCCTGTCAATTCGTTACGGGTAGTATTTAATCTTCTGGCATGAGCTTCATTGCAATCAATCACAATTCCTTCTTTAGTGAGTAAAATCATAATATCATCCGTTGATTCCATAATTGCTCTGGCATTTGCTTCACTTTCCATTATTTTATTCTCAAACAGTTTTCGTTGAGAAATATCACGGATAATTGCCCATATTCCTTCATTTTCATCTTTATCGTTTTTAATAAGAAACGATCTGATTTCAATTGGGAAAACAGTACCGTCTTTTCTGATATATTCTTTTAAATATATTTGAGAATAACCATTACATAAGATTTCGTTTTCAACAATATCGTTTTCATATTGATGCCATTTTTCTGGAGTAATGTCATTATATGTTAATTTTAAAATTTCATCCATCGTATAACCAATCATTTGCAATAATGCACCATTGCAATCAATTATCTTCCCTTGCATAGTTGTTTGAATAAAGCCATCCATCATACTTTCGTGTAACCTACGGTATTTTAATTCAGAAGTTTGCAAGGCTTTTTCGGTTTTCATGCGATCGGTAATGTCTATTCCAAAAGAAATGCTTCCAGTGATTTTTCCATGTTCAATTATTTCATTATTATGCCAGATAATATATTTCTCCTCACCCGATTTGGTCAATATTGGATTTTCGAAATATTTTGGTAATCCACCTGCTTCAAGTTTTTCAAAAATCTCCCATACTAAAGGATATCGATCTCTTGGCACAACTGTTTCAAACCAGTTTTTGTCTTTTAAATCATCAAGTGTATAACCTGTAATTAATTCTGCCGCTTTATTAAATGTTTTGATTTTTCCTGTAGTATCCATTCCGATAACGATTGCATTAGCAGTTTGAATCAGGTTTTCTGCATAATCTTTTGAGGATTTTAATGAATCTTCCATTTGTTTCCGCTCATTTATATCTATTATTGTTGTTATAAAATATAATGGTTTTTTTTTCGCATCAAGTTGTAAAACCACATTTACATCAGCCCAAACCTGAGTACCGTTTTTATGAATATAGCGTTTGTTGAAAC
>CAIZXK010000536.1 GCA_903936865.1 uncultured Bacteroidales bacterium
ACCAGAAAATCAGGAAGCGGATACTACCACCAATCGAATGGATGAACTAAATGAAATCAGAGAGCAGAACAATGATAAGGAACAGGATTTAGAAATGGACAGGTAATAACAATAAATAAAAATTTCCATGAAAACAAAAAAGTCAGATAAGAAAATTATCATTTTTAGTTCACCGGAACCTATGAACAATGTTGTATTTGTATCCATGGTTCACCCTGATTATACAAAAGAAATCATAGGGAAAATATACCCAAATTTTAATACTGAAGAAAATAGCATTTATTATACATCTACCAATTTACAAGGAGAAGAAATCTTCCCACCCAATCCAGATTTTACAGAAATCGAAACCCGATTTAAACAATATGCAAAAGAACAATCTGAAAAATCATTAACAGAAACTATGATTCAGGAAGCTGAACTGCAAAATAATAGAAAAAATGCATTGCAAAGTTTACGCAATCTTAAATTTAGGAAATTACAATTTTTACATTTATTCAAATCATTTTAATTAATCATTTAAATTTTTAAATCATGAAAAAAATAACAAAAATTTTTCAAGTAAAGAAGTACATCAATAATGATGTCGAACACTTTTTTAAAGCCAAAGAAAAAGAAATCATGGACCTTGCACAAAAGCTTGGGAAGATTTTTGGTGAACGTGACCAACCGGAACCCAAAGGTGATGAAATTACGCCCTATATTGGGGAAGTTAAAACCCAATGCGAAAGTATGATTCCATACTTAGACGATAAAGTACAGGCTCAATCTCATATTCCTGAATACAATTCAGAGAGACAAAAGCTTATGGTTGAGGAAATCCGTATCAATGAGGAAAACACAAGTCTACTTCAACGAAACAATAACTTAAAAACGGATATCAGTAATTTAAACATTCAGGATCTAAATGTTGCTGTAAATATTGTACTGCTAATATCATTTTTCCTGTTTCTGTCAGAATCTACTTTTAATACGATTGCTTTCCAAGCTTTCGGTGACAATCTTTTGTTTGCTCTGTTATTAGCAATTCCCATTACATTAACCATTATCGTATTGGCTCATATTTTCGGCACTCAGGTCAGGAAAATAACTAATATCAGAACGAAAAGGATCGTAATTATCTCTGTATTGTTATTGATGTTGCCTGTCTTTTATATCTTAGGACAAATGAGATCAGTAGTACTTGAAAAAGAAGGTGCAACCAGTATTGGAATAACAGCTTTTGTAATTTTTAATTATTTCTTTTTTGTTGCCACTGCTATTGTCGCTAATAAATATTGGCCAACCAGTGAGCAAAGAAAAAGATATACCGAGTACATCAGACTTAAAGCAGAACTAACAAAAAATGAAAAGCAGATAAGAGCTAACAATGAACACATTTCAAAATTAAATCATGAGTTAAATCAAAAAGCTACTCAAGTTAATCTTATCCTATTCTACAGAGAAATGAAGGTTGATGAAGTAATCAAACTTTACAATAAAGCCATCTCAACATTCATTAAAACAAATATGATATACAGGGGTGATAGAAAAATCCCAGATTGTTTTAACAACATCTATCCAGAATTAATTATTAGTCAACGTTTTGATAATTACTTAACCCTTCCTAATTCCTAAAAAATCATGAAAACAACTATCTACATTATTATATCATTATTGATTACATCACTATCATTGGTATGGCTGAATCAAAACAGCCATACCAATAAAACTGAAATATCAGTTATCCGTGACCTGACAGATACTTTTACTTCCAAACCAAATTCTGAAACTATACTGCATCTTTATAATTTTACAACTGATAAATGGAGTGAAGGCGATTTCAGGTTTATTGAAGTAACTGACTTAAATATCAACAACATCTATCTGGTAAGTATTTCTACCAAAAGCTTATTCCTAAGAAATGATTTTAAACGTAAAGATGAAATAAAAGCTTTTAATGCAAAAGTTGACACAATAATAACTGAAACTGAAAACTTAACGTCAGGGAAAAATAATTCTGCAATTTATACGCCAGTTGCCAATGAATTAAACAGGATGAGTAAGAGTTCAGCAACTTCAAAAAACATGCTTATATACAGCGATTTAATGGAAAATACCGATAAAATGTCCTTTTACAACAAAAGAGATCGGAAGAGCACACGTCTGAACTCCA
>CAIZXK010000537.1 GCA_903936865.1 uncultured Bacteroidales bacterium
ATATTTTCAAAAATTCAGTTCTTATACATATTTAAAGCTAATTTGTATTCTTTTTGAAAGTTTAACCCGAGCATATCAAGTTGTTCAGGAATTGCCATTGCCCAACTCACATAATAATATGAAAGGATATGATAACCTGAAAACAATTTATCGGGGATGGCACTAATAGCGTAATTATTATTATTGGGACTAAAACCTTGAGTGCCTTGAGTTGCAATTTCAAAAGCAATTTTTTTAATTTCCTCACTTGGCAATTTGTTGAAATAATTAATTGCTTCAACCATAAACATAACTACAGCCATATTAACCCCTAAATCTTGCTGCGATTTCATGAATTTTTCTAAATCCCTTTCTTTATAAAGATCTCTGGCATCTGTGGTATATGGATCTTTTTCAATAGAGTTCAATAGATTATCTACATTGGTTCTTTTGGTTCTGTATTCGTTTTCATCAACCAATTCAAAATTTTTATCAAGTTTTAAATCTTCTGCCCAATGCAAAACCAATTCATATTCTTCGGCAACCTCACGGTCATCTTTATATTGTAAAAATTCATTATAAAAATCTTTTGCAGTTTTAAATTCAACTGCTGAACCTTTTAATTCCTTTATAAGATCTATGCCATACAATTCTTTAAACTGAAGTGCATTAACTAAATTATATATTTTGCTTTTTGATAAAATTTCTTTAGGAGAAAAATCAACAATCGTTGTATTTGTAACAGCATTAATACCCTCTTGTAATAAACGATACAAAGATAAAAACTGATAAGGTCTTAACTTTTCATAATTATTGAAAAGATAGTTTTCAATAAACAAATCTATTGGGGTATTATATGCCTGTAAGTTAATTCCTTCAAATAGTTTTTGTAAAAACTCTTCAAGCATTGGTTCTTGCATACCCATTTTGCGAAGCTTATGCAATTGTGAAATATAAGTTTTTATAAATTCTCTTTTGTGTTGTTGAGATGAAATAAATAACTGATTTATATTTGATTTCCTCGCTTCTATTACAAAAAAGTAATGAACCAATTCATGAATAATTAAATGTTCAACTGCTGGTAAATTAGATTTGTACTTTACTATATGCTTTTCTCTTTTGTAGTTTTCTGCAAATTCTATTTTAGCTGCTGTTGTTATTTCACTATCTTCAATAATATCAATTTCAGTACCACCTTCAAATTCAAGCTTATGCTTATATGTTTTTACAATTTTCATGCCATCTAGACTTGAAACTATATGTTTTGATATATCAATAGCTTGTTGAACTGATTTTTGATAAAGCATGTCCTTTTCACTACAAAATTTAATAGCTTGTAATGTGAAGTTAAAGGCATTATATGGCTCATTGTCTTTTTCTGCAATCATCCCTAAAGCTAAATAAGCATTTGGAAATTTATCATTTATCTTTAATGCTTCATAAAAATATTTTTTTGCTTCGGAATACCTTTTTTCCTGAAATAGTAAATAACCAACATTAGTTAAACTAATGAAATCATTAACATTGGCAACTAGAGCCTGATCATAATATTTTAAAGCTGTTGGAATGTCATTTTTGAATTTTGCAAAGATGTTGCCCATCATTAATAAAGCCCAACCATTTTTAGAATTCAAACGCAATGCATCTATAAGATAATCAATTGCTTCATCCTGACTTCCTTCTTCAGATAGAATTTGACCCATTATTCGATTGTATTCCGAATTATATGGATTAATATCAATAAGTTTTTTTAGAATAGGTTTTGCTTCATTAAATCTACCCTTTTCACAAAGATCAATGGTTTTTCTATATTCAGTTTCATAAGCTATGATACTAGGTATATCTATTTCAATAATTGCAAAACCATTTTCAATACTAACTGATGGTTTGAGTGAGGCATTGAAAGTAAAATATTTTTCAATAACTATTTTAATCAATGATTCATCCCCATTAATTAATTCTGGGAATATGGTATATAAAAAATCGTCTATTTTGTGAATGATTTGCATTTAAATGAATTATTTTAAGTTTAAAATATACCTCCAATTATAGATATAAACAGTATTATTTCAAAAATTTAAATTTAATATTCCAATAAAAGGCAAATGTACAAAAAAAAAAGATTTGTTCGTTTTAAACAAATCTGATTTCTTATGATTATGCAAAGCCAGAAATTGGCTATCCTCAATTAACTTTTTTGATTTATATATCAAATTTTTTAGCAATATAAATAAATACAAAAATAAATTTGATAATGTCCTCAAATAACGTTACATTGCATTGTTTTTCAAAATTTGATTTTAAAAATAATTTGACAGCATATCAATTAATAAAACATGCAAAATGAAAAATAACAATCATAAAAAAGAACTTCCAAAATCTGGTGGAAATGGAAAATCACTTAAAGATGCAATTATAATCGATGAAACAGAATGGAAAACGTATGCTGAATTTGAAAATTTACTTATTGATTTAATAGCAATTTCCACCTGTGAAAAGCTAATAATAAAGAAGAAATTCACAAAAATAATTGAAGATAGATTTTTTGATATTTTTATACTCGAAAAAGAAAATAATGACCAGTATAAATTATATTTCGAAATAACAGCATGTTGGAATAAACAATATATCAACAGATTAACTTTTCAAATGAATAACTAATAAAACTCAAAATTATGGAAGATATTTATATTACACTGAGAAAAATTAATAATGAAATTTATGAAAATGAAACAATTTCTGGGGGTGATGGAAGTTCATTTAAGGAAGCAATTATTTTAGATGAAAATATTTCAAGCTGGTATGTGTCTGAAGAGATTGAAATTATTAGATTAATTGGAGTATATAATAATAAAATCTTCGATCCAAAAAGACCAGCTTTTCATAAATATTTAAATGGAAGACATTATGATATTCTCAGAATTAATGAAGAAACTGACAAAGAAGATAAATTTCGCACTGATATATACTTTGATGTTACTGATTGTTTGCATAAGAAATTATGGATGGGTATGATATAACTTATTCCTAATATTAGCATTACCTAAAGCTAAAATTAGGATTTAATTAATTGCATGTATTAATTCCTAAATTCAAATAATAATTGTAACTTTTTTAACTGAGAAATATTAAAAATATTTATAAAGATAAAGGATAAAGAAAAATCTTTCCCTTTGCCTTGATGGATAAATGTTTAATCTTACTCAGTTAATGGATACTTATTGGTTTCAAGAATCTAATTAGTGTGCATTACGATAAAGTATAAATGGATGCAAGTCAAAAGCGATATAACAATACTACCTTGTGTCAATACCATTATATACATAACTCACTGATGCAAAGGGTATCATAGATTTATCATTGTATATATTCGTTTTTGTGAAGTGATGGAAAAACAGAAGTTAGCTATCCATTAAGTTGATACATTGAATTGAATTGTATTTATATCAACCTACATACTGGTGGCTTTTACTTGCAAAAATATGGTGACACAAAATTGCTAATTATAAGAACATTACAAATGATGTACCGAAAGCGACAATATGTCGTCTTCGGTGTTTTTAAATAAATGTTAATGTACTAAAATATAGATTTACAGTTTATTGGGAATTAAGCGAACAACTTTGCATGGAATATCCAATCATGTCAGTAAATTTCTGCAGGGAAGTATACTCGTTTATCAGTTGTTTTTCCCTATTTTATTAAATTTCTTTACATATTTTTTTGATTCAAGAAAATCATAGTATCTTTCCCCATCCATTAATTGTCCTTTGAACTGTTGATAGAAAGATTCATCAGGATTTGATTTTTCATTTCGTTTGGTATGGCTTAAATCGAATAAGTTTGTAATTGTTTTTGCAATATTTTTTCTTTCACCTTCTTCAATTTTTGGTATCCAATTTTTATCAATTAACTCTATTAAAAGCTCACATAATTCTTGTTGTGTACCAAGCCATTCAATAGATTTAAGATTATTATCAATGAATGTCATTTTGTTAGGAATGCTTTCTAAGTCTAATTGAGGATTAATCATAATTAATCGTTGTTCAATAAAGTCAATAAGCATTTTTGTAGCAATGTCAGATATTTTTTTTGTTAAAGTAATTCCCCAAAAATGGCTTAGCTGTTTAGATTTATCATTCAGAATGTTTTTATACAATTTTAGAAGATTAATTAAGATAATTCGTTCTTCAGTAATTCCATGAAAGAAATGATGATTCATTGTGTTTTTTAATATATCTCCATATTTATATGTCAATGAATGAAAATAATCATCGAAGAAATCAACTATTAAATATTTATCTTCCGCCACTATTTTGGGGACTTTAAATTCCTGCTTGGCTTTTTCAATATATGAAATATCAATTTTTACATCGTTATCTGAAATCTTATAAAATAAATGAAACAACTCTCTTGTGTAAATTGAAATACCGATGAAATCAGATGCAGTCTCAATTTCATATGGTAAAACTTTGAAAATATCACTAAACATTTGAGTTATATTTTTATTAGAAAAATCGTGTATAGAACATTTCTTAAGAAATCCAATTTTCTTGTTGTAAGAAGTAATTTCTCTATTTATTTCTTCTATACCAGTTTCAAAATACTTGTTATCTGTAATCATATTTTTTTAAACAAAGAAATGAAAATTGTTTTATTACTGCAATTACAGGTCATTTACGGTAACTAAAAATAACCTTATAATCGATTTAAGATTTATAATCCCCCTTAGTTTCATTGCGTAACCGTAATTGTTCCATTATTACACTGTTCTTATTATTCAATATCAAAAGTAAAGATTTTATATGTATATTTTAAAGATTAATATTGTATTTTACAATAAAATCTATACAAATGTTTCAAAAAAAATTACACCCACCCCAACACCTAATATAAATCAATATAAGCAAGTCAAAAAGCGATAAAACAATACCACCATGCATCAATACCATCGTAACAAGCGCACAGATGCAACGGGTTTGAAGCATCATCAGGTACATTGATTTATGTTAAAGTATAAATGTAATGCTTTCAGAAGCTATCATTATATATATGCATTTCCG
>CAIZXK010000538.1 GCA_903936865.1 uncultured Bacteroidales bacterium
GTGAAAATTAGTGTCATTCGCGGGCAAATTATTCTTTGCGTAAAACTCAGCGTTCTCTGCGGTATAAAGTAAAATAATTAGTGAAAATCAGCGTAATTCGCGGGCAAAATACTTAATGTAAAGAATATAAAACGATTATATATCATTGTAAAAGTTTACGATATACATGGAATTTATTGTATTTTTGTAGAAAGTTTACGATATGCATGAAATGTTTATGAATTATATACAACGACTAAACTATATAAATAAAATACGTCCTTTTATTGGGAAACAAATAATAAAAGTACTTACCGGACAACGGCGTGTAGGTAAAAGTTATTTGATGTATCAATTAATGGATATTGTTAAGGAGGAACAACCCTCAGCTAATATTATTTATATAAACCTTGAACAAGAGGCATTTATCCATATTAAGACTCATCTTGATTTATTGGATTATCTGAAAGATAAGTTATTGGAAAATAATTTGAATTACCTATTTATTGATGAAGTTCAGGAGATTGATTCCTTTCAGCTCGCACTCAGAAGTTTATTTGCAGATGATAAGTGTGATATTTTTTGTACCGGAAGCAATGCAAAAATGCTATCGGGTGAACTTGCAACTTATCTTTCGGGAAGATACATCGAATTTAATATTCATAGCCTAAGTTATACTGAATTCCTATTTTTTCATAAACTGAATAATTCTCAGGAGAATCTGAAGAAATATCTTACTTATGGAGGTATGCCCTATCTGGTGAATATTGGGTTGAATGAAAATTTACCATTCGAATATTTAAAAAATGTGTATGCAACCATTTTATTGAAAGATGTTGTGGCTCGTGAAAACATACGCAATATTTCTTTTCTCGAAAATCTGGTATTTTATTTGGCTGATAATGTTGGGAATCTGTTTTCTGCAGCCAATATAAGTAAATTTTTAAAATCTCAAAGAGTGGATATTTCACCACAACTTACCATCATTTATCTAAAAGCCTTATCTAATTCATATTTTGTACATAAAGTAGTTAGATCAGAGATAGGAGGATTGAAAATCTTTGAGATAGGAGAGAAGTATTATTTTGAAGATTTAGGCTTGAGGAATACGATTGCCGGATTTAATCAACGAATTGAAATACAGAAGTTGTTGGAAAATGCAATATATCTTCATCTTGTAAATTCAGAATATAAAGTATATGTAGGAAAAATAGGGAATAATGAAATAGACTTTGTTGCCGAAAAAAACGGTACAAAAATATATATACAATCAGCTGTTCAATTAACTGATGAATCTACAATCAAACGCGAATTTGGTAATTTGTTGAAAATTAATGACAATTATCCAAAATACATAGTTACGCTTAATGATTTCTACATGGGTACGAATTACGAAGGAATTAAACAAATAAATCTGAGTGAATTTTTGTTGAGTAAATTATAATTTTTTTTCAATAGATTAATAAAACTTTAAAAATCTAATATAACTGAAAATGCAATTTTTATAAGTCACTTTATATAAGCAAGTTTCTTTTTTTCTTACTTATAATATTGATATAAATCGATGAAAAAATAATCAGCGTTACAATGAAAATACGCCACTAATTACACGAAGTAACACTAAAAAGGAATTCAATTCAAATCTTGTTCATCCTTTAATTTTGTAAGAAAAATCGTTGTGTTCTTTGCGTAAAACTCAGCGTTCTCCGCGGTAAATGGAAAAATTAGTGAAAATTAGTGAAATTCGTGGAGAAGAAAAAACGCCACTAATTACACGAAGTAACACGAATAAGGAAATCAATTTAAATCCTTTTCATCCTGAAATTTCCAAACAATACTTTTTCACAGATTAAAAGTAAACATCAATCAATATGACAAATGAACTATAAAACCCTGAATAAGTTGCTTTTTTTTAGCTATTTACTTCTGATAACAGCATTAAGCCTGATGCCGTCGAAGGATATGCCGGATATGAAATTATTTAAGCATGCAGATAAATTAATTCATTGCCTGATGTATGCCGGATTTACTTTTCTATTGCTTAATGCCTGGAAAGGCTATTTTATAGAAAGAAATAAATGGCTGATTCCCATAGCTATAGCGTGTTGGGGGATTGGAATGGAATTTTTGCAAAGCACCAAAACCATTGGGAGAAGTTTTGATTTATGGGATGAAGTGGCTAATATTATGGGCTTTTTCCCGGGATGGTTTTCTGTTGAAATTTGGTGGAAGTTAAA
>CAIZXK010000539.1 GCA_903936865.1 uncultured Bacteroidales bacterium
TCTCCTCGTTTTCATGCTCAATCCCGTCCTGCTATGGTGGAAGCCGAAGCTGTAGAAAAGGTTCTTCAGATGGCAAAACAAACCAAATGCAAAACTTATCTGGTTCATATTTCCTCTGCATTATCCATGCAAAAGATTTTGCAGTACAATTTGCCAAATGTTATGGTGGAAACCTGTCCGCATTATCTTTTATTAAATGAAGAAGTGTATGATAACGATAGATTTGAAACAGCAAAATATGTCATTAGTCCGCCTTTACGTTCCATAGCTGATAATGATGAATTATGGAAAAGACTTGCTGATAACAGCATTAAAACTGTGGGAACCGACCATTGTCCGTTTAATTTAGCCGGACAAAAAGAGGCAGGAAAAGCTGACTTTACCAAAATTCCAAATGGAGCAGGAAGTATAGAATACCGATTGTCTTTACTTTACACTTATGGCGTATTGACAGGGAAAATTACCTTACAGCAATGGGTGGCACTTACTTCAGCCAATGCAGCCGAAATATTCGGATTATCAACTACTAAAGGTAAAATAGCCAGTTGTTTTGATGCTGATCTTGTTATCTGGAATCCCGAACCGGAAACAACAATAAGTGCTAAAAACCAGTACCAAAGATGCGACAGTACTATTTATGAAGGTTTTAAACTGAAAGGAATAGCCGAAACCGTAATCAGCAAAGGACAAATCGTTTTTGATAAAGGCGTTTTTTTTACCAAAGGAATGAAAGGTGATTTTATAAGCAGAAAAATTTAAAGCATAAACTTTAACGAACTTCGTTAAACGTAAAAGCAATTTTAAGAAGGTTACGTAAAGAAGCAAAAAACAATCGGTTAACGCCATTGATATGCATTAACCGATTGCAATATGCTCATTATTCGGCTATCAGTTTTTCGAGGGTGAAATCGAATTCCTGTTCTTCGTTGTCAGAACTTAGTTCGATACCTGTTTTTTGTATTTCTTTGTAGCCCAGTGCCACTATTCTTATAGTGTAGCTGCCCGGCGTAATGTTGTCCAGGTAAAATTCGCCATCTTCGTCGGTAGTACCGTTTATATTTGTTCCAACAATTTCTATCATGGCATCTTCTATTATTTCGCTGCTAGCGGTATCGGTAATGCAACCCTGGAATATAGCTGTGTTTACTTCAGCATCGGCTATTTTAACGGTTTTCTTTTTGGGCGAATTGTCGAGTAGGTAATTTCGCTGAAAGTCGGGTTCGTCTTCAAAAATAATTTTGCCTGCCTTGGCAACATTACCAATCATTTCCCATAATTCGTCGTAAGCTTTTATGCGGGTACCGGTGGCTATATAACGGGCTTTTTTTGCCTGTTCCTGTTTTATGTTGGCACTATCCATATCGATAGCCGACTGTATGCATTCGTCTATTACAGATTGCTGCAATCCTTTGCTCAATAGTTCGGTTTTGTATTTTATCAGGCTTACATTAAAGTTTTTAAAAAATAATATAAATCTTGATTGTGAGTTGATTACCTTGCTCAGTTCGGGATAGCCAAATTCGTAAAGGTGCAGTTTTTCGTCGGGGAAAGCTTTTTCTACAAAGTATCTGACTCCTCTTACATTAGCTAGCGACGAAGCCATCAGTTTCATTACCCTGCTCGATTCCTGCATTTGCAGGGCTACCAATACATAATCGGGAGGTACAGCCTCTACTGCCAGTATTTGAGCAATTATTTTATCGCTATAAGTTATGTCGAGTTCCGGGTCAAATACCTTGAACTTTGCATTGTCAATAATAAATGAATCATTGATGTTTTTGGCTGTTTCCAGCTGAACCGCCTGTGGCAGACCCTTCGATGTGTGTTGTGATTTTTTCATTAAAATAGAATTAAAAGATGAATATTAATTTAATTTATCGGGTTTTTTTCTAACTAATTCCGATATTTTACTACAGGCAAAAGTAACTTAAAAATTCATTCGATTTACAAATAAAATAAATATTAGTTGCAACTAACCAATTTATTACCAGTTGTAATCCATTATAAGCTAAACTACACTTATTGAGCCGGTACGCACATATATTCTGTCGGTACGTACATATATTCTGCTGGTACGAGCATATATTCTGGCGGTACGTAAATACATTTTGTCGGTACACACATACATATTAGCAGTACGTAAGTATATTCTGGCAGTACCTATACCCAATATAGCAGTACGTACATTTATTTTGCCGGTACGCATGCAAAATAAAATAA
>CAIZXK010000540.1 GCA_903936865.1 uncultured Bacteroidales bacterium
AGAAAAATAAAAATGGAGTTTGTGCCAAAATGTTTGGTAATTACTGCAAAAAGAGCAGCGGAGATAAAAATCAGAAGAAAGATCAGAAAATTTGAATAAGCAAGCATGTCGCCTTGTTTACGGCCTTCTACACTATTTTGTACCGATGCACTTAATGGAACCATATATATACCACAGAAAAGAGCAGTAAGAAAAATCATAAAGCCAAATAAGATTCCTGTTGGTTGAAGGAAATATAATACCAAAAGCGATATTGTCATTCCTAATCCTCCGATAGGAGTTAAACCCAACTCTATTTTACCTTTTGAAATAATTCCTGCCAAAAAGCTTCCCAAGCCGATCCCCACAGCCGAAGCTGTTAGTACATAACCAGTCTGGGTGTTTGTCATACCCAATGTTTGTGGGCAATGAACCAATAAATTCATTTGTAAAAAGCTGCCTACCATCCAGAATGAAGACAATCCCAGAATAATAAGGTTTAATCCTTTAATGGTAGCTGCATATTTAAAAGCTTTGTACTCAAACATAAAAGGAATGATAGTGTCGTCGCTTTTTTTCATAGGCTCACTTTCCGATACTTTTAAACGGGAAATTGCAAAAAGGCTGATGAGTGAAATTATTACAAACAAACCTGCCATCATATAAAAGTTGTAATGATCGGAAACAATAGTTGCAAGCAATGGTCCTAAGATAGCACCAAAAAAGGTAAACATTTCGAGCGTTCCTGTGCCAAAAGAGATACCCTCGCTCCCACCGATATCGCGTATCAATCCATACTTTGAAGGCGAAAATAAAGTACTTACTAATCCGAGCAAAAAGATACAAGCCATAACCATATATACGCTTTCGATATAGAATCCGAAGCTTCCGATAATTACCAATATGAGTTCGGCAATGCGGGCGGCTATCATTATTTTCTTTTTGTACATGGTTTTGGATAAACGGCCTGCCAACGGCGAAAAGAATATATAAGACAAAACATATAAACCGGAAGCCAGCGAAACTATAAGTGATTCATTCCCTTTAGCAACCCAATTAATTGCAAGCAGACATATTAATGTCTTAAAGAAATTATTATTAAAAACGCCAAGAAAGTTACTGGCAAATAATGGTATCCATTTTGTTTTTGAATTCATGCGTAAATATTAAATTAAACTGATTATTTAAGTTATCATTGCCTTTAAAGTAGAAATACCTGAACAAAAACAATTATTAATCCTTAATGTTCTTTCGGGCAAATTTACGATAATAATTCAAAAATCATAAAATTTTGAAAAACCTTCATACAGAATGGTTTTTTTAAAGCAAAAAGAAACATTCCTTAATGAATTAATTTCAATCAATTTATTCTATCGATAGTATGCTAATTCCGAAAAACATCGTTACTAATTAAATGATAGGAAATTATAAATTTTACTATTTTTAATAAATAGTTTTTTTAATACTTTAAACAATTATAAAATCCGATAGATTATAAATATTTTCAATGCTATAGAGTAATCATATTCTCAGGTATGTATTGTTTGGCAGGTGGAATATTTTGTTGAGGTTGAATAACTATAGTATCCTTTCTTAGCTCAGGAAACATCTTGTTCATCATTTCCTGCATACGTTTCATGTTTTCGAAAGGATCCCTATTAAAAAAATCATTTTGATAACCCATATCAGGGAAACCTTTAAAAAAATCATTTCCCATCATGTTGTTTTTAAATTGAGAAAAGATACTATCACTTTCCAAATTAAAAATTTGTATATCAGCATCATTTGAATTGTAAATTATAGAATAGGAAGAATCGTACAGAATAAGGTTTCCTTTTTCGTCAAATTTTTTATTCACTTTAACATCCACTTTAGGTTGATTTGTTTTTAGTGAATCATTTTTGTCAGGAACAAAATCAATAGCCTTATCATTATGAATAACAAAGCTGTATAAGATTATTGAAAATAAAATAAATATTGGAAATTCCATCCATTTTCTTTTAAACTTATTCATATATCTATTAATATTAAATGATTAAATGATTTTTTTAATAACGATTATTGCAAAACAAAGAATATACCAAAAATAAAAATTTAATTGTATTTAAGAAGTTTTAACGATATAAAAATTCAGACCTGACATTATGTCATATTTTTATTAAAAAAACTTAATAAATACTGCCATTGTGTCATAAAATATAGTTTGGCAGAAATTTTGATAGTATTAAAAAAAACAATACTATGATTTGGATAATTTTTGGATTTTTTATGTTAATCAGCTATTTAATTAGCAATCAATTGAAGTCTAAGTTTAAAGAATACAGCAGGATTCCAATTAATTATGGACTTACAGGAAGTGAAATAGCTGAAAAAATGCTTAAAGAACATGATATTTATGATGTAAGGGTTTTGTGTGTAGAAGGAGAACTAACAGATCATTATGATCCACGTAAAAAAACGGTAAACCTGAGCAAAGAAGTTTATTATGGCAGTAATGTATCGGCTGCTGCTGTTGCTTCTCATGAGTGCGGACATGCAGTTCAGCATGCAAGGGCTTATGCATTTCTGGAAATGCGATCTGCTTTGGTTCCAGTGGTAAGTTTTGCATCTAATTGGGTACAATGGGTATTATTGGCTGGTATTTTATTGGTTAATACGTTCCCCACAATTCTCTTTTTGGGTATTATCCTGTTTGGATTAACCACCTTATTTAGTTTTATCACATTACCTGTAGAAATAGATGCAAGCAGAAGGGCTTTATTATGGCTAAACACAGGAGGAATTACCACTCAGGCATCACATCCGAAAGCACAGGATGCATTGAAATGGGCTGCATACACTTATGTAGTCGCCGCTTTATCATCACTGGCTACCTTGATTTATTATGTTATGATTTATTTGGGAAGAAGGGAATAGAGAGGCTTTCAATACTTAATCTGGAGGAATTATAATAAGTTGAATTTAAAAAAATAAATTCAACTTATTTTTTATTGTTGAAGAAATTCATAGTTCTTTCTACACCAATAGTTGTAAAATTTTTGATAACATCAACTGCCATATCAACCTTTGGTAAAATAACTTCTTCTTCTTTTCTGGTCCATTTTCCCAATACATAATCAACCTGATAACCTTTGGCAAAATCATTTCCGATACCAAAACGCAAGCGGGCAAAATCCTTGGTAAGCAATGTTTCTGTAATGTGAATCAATCCGTTATGACCTCCATCACTTCCTGCTTTTTTCATTCGTAAAATACCGGGTTCAAGAGCTAAATCATCAACTACTACCAATAAATTTTCTTTTGAAATATTTTCTTTATCTAACCAGTACTTAATAGCCTTGCCACTTAAATTCATATAAGTGGTTGGTTTTATCAGAATCAGGGTTCTTCCTTTGTATTTAGCTTCAGCTATATATGCATGACGACCTATTTCAAATTTGATATTTAGCTCTTTAGCCAAACTATCAAGAACCCAAAAGCCGATGTTATGCCGTGTGTTTGCATATTCATCGCCAATATTGCCTAAACCACAAATTAAATATTTCAATATATTCTTGATTGACAAAACAAAAGGTATAAAGCAAAACTTTATACCTTTTGTAACTATTGTGAATTAAAATTTATTTCTTTCCTGTTTCTTCAGCAGGAGTTTCTACACCACGTGTTGTTATTACAGAAATAACAATAGATGATGCAACATCTAAAAATTCAACACCTTCAATTGCAACTTGATTGACTTTGAATGAATCACCGATATCAAGTTTGGAAATATCAATCATTACATTATCAGGCAAAATGTCGGACATACCTTTTACTTTAAGTCTTCTCATTTTCTTAACCAATTTTCCCCCTCTTAAAACCCCGGGAGAAGTTCCCTTAACTTTTACAGGAACATACATAATAATTGGTTTGTCATCAATAATTTCCAGAAAATCAACATGTAAGATAATGTCACTTACCGGATGATACTGAACATCCTGTAAGGTAGCTTTGTATTGTTTTCCATTTATACTTAAGTCAATAAAGCAAACTTCGTCTGTAAAGATAATATCCTTAAAATCTTTATCTTCACAAGTAAAATGGATTTGTTCGGTTCCACCATAAAGTACGCATGGTACTTTTCCACTTTTTCTTACTGCTTTTGCATCTTTTTTCCCTACGTTCTCTCTTAGAGAACCGCTCATTGATACTATTTTCATTTTATTTGAATTAATTTGACCCGAATGCTATCACCCATTGCATTTAGGTCGGTTTATTATTTATTTAAGGGTGATTATTTATTTTCGAAATTATACAAAGCTGAAATTGATTCGTTGCTCTCAACACTTCTGATTACATCCGAAATCAATTTGGCTGTTGATATAACCTTAATTTTATCACATTGTTTTTTCAACGGAATGGTATCACTCACCACTACTTCCAAAAAGGCTGAATTTGCAATTTTTTCATAAGCATTACCTGTTAAAAGTGGATGGGTAATAACTGCTCTAACACTGTTTGCACCATTTTCCATCATTACTTCAGCTGCCTTACAGATGGTATTTCCTGTGTCGATAATATCATCAAGCAAAATTACATCTTTACCTTTTACATCTCCAATTAGTTGCATTTTTCCAACTTCATTGGGTTTATTTCTTTGTTTATAACAAATTACAAAACCAGTACCCAGTGCTTTTGCATATACCCCTGCCCTTCTGGTTCCACCGGTATCGGGTGAGGCAAATGTCAGGTTTGGTAAATTCAGGTTTTTGATATAAGGAATAAAGATTGATGAACCATAAAGATGATCAACAGGAACATCAAAAAATCCTTGAATTTGATCGGCATGCAGATCGATAGTAACAATTCGTTGAACTCCAGCAGCAGTTAGCAGGTTGGCAATCAACTTTGAAGCAATGGAAACTCTTGGTTTGTCCTTTCTATCCTGACGTGCAAATCCAAAGTATGGAATAACTGCTATTATTCTTCTTGCAGATGCTCGCTTTGCAGCATCAATCATCAACAAAAGTTCGAATAAATTATCAGTAGGAGCAAAAGTAGACTGAATAATAAAGACATCGCTACCGCGAATACTTTCTTCAAAAGAAGGTTGAAACTCTCCATCTGAAAATTCCAGAACCATTGATTTTCCTAATTCTGCACCATAACTTTCTGAAATTTTCTCAGATAAATATCTCGAAGCTCTTCCTGTAAAAATATTGACGCTGTGTGCCATTTCCCTCATTTTTTTGGATTGCAAAATTATGCAAAATATCTTAAAGTTGTATTATTTTATTTGGAAATATTTTTTGGAAAAACAATGATTAAATAAAAAAAAAGTATTACTTTTGCATTTCTTTTAAATTCTTTAAAAGCCCAGATGGCGGAATTGGTAGACGCGTCGGTCTCAAAAACCGATGAGGTAACACTCGTGCCGGTTCGATCCCGGCTCCGGGTACTGGGGAAAAGCTCTGATTTATCAGGGCTTTTTTATTTTAATTACCTTTACCTGTTAGCCAATTTTTAAAATCATGAGCTCTATCGGCACTAACAAAAGTTTCCACATTACATGGTACTACAGTTGCAATTTTTATTTTCCCTTTTAAATGCGAAAACATTTGACCAATAGCTTTATAGTTAATAATTACACTTCTACTAATCCTAAAAAACTTCCTTTTGTCCAGCATTTCGTTAAGTCTGTCTAAAGAAAAATCTATTGGAAAAGTTTCTTTACTGAAAGTTAAAAGATTTATTGATTTCTCTTCAGCATAAAATAAAGCAATCTCTTCTGATTCAATCGCTTTAATAAATTGACCATATTTTACAACAAATCTTTGTGGCGATTCCTTGGTTTTTGCTATCATTTGTTCAATAAGTGAACTAAAATCAACTTGTTTGTTTGCATTTTCCCATTTCGAAATACTATCTTCCAATTCTTCCTTTTTTACAGGTTTTAATAAATAATCAATACTATTAACTTTAAATGCCTGTAAAGCATATTGATCATAAGCAGTAATAAATATTACCGGAGCTGTAATAGTGATTTGCTTAAATATCTCAAAACATGAACCATCTGCAAGATGAATATCCATAAGCATCAGATCAGGCTGCCCGTTAACAGTAATCCAGCTAATAACACTGCTTATGGTTTCCAGATTATCTATAATATCTGCATTTGGCAGAAGTTCCCTTACCAATCTGTTCAATCTTCTGGCAGCAGCTGCTTCGTCTTCTACAATTAATATTTTCATTTTCTAATAAAATTAGGCTGTAAAAATAATAAATTTGAGCTAAGAATGTATAAGAATTATAAATAATTCGTCAATTTACAAACGATTTACAATTATCTCTTTTTGAAAACAAATAACTTTTCTATTGATATTCAAATATTTTTCAGGACTATGCTCAACATAAACTTTCCCATTAAAATTCTGATGAAAACGAAATAAAATATAGAGTTTCTTAAATTAACTTATATCCGCAAATCTTCTAATAATGCTTATAAATTCATATGATTCAATTACTATTTTTTTAATCCTACGACGAATCTTAAATTTATAGTATTATTCATTCGTTTTTATCGTATAAATTAAACCATTATCTTTTCTATATTGATTAATAATTTTTTAGTTTTGATATTATATTTAGTCTAATTAAAAAAAAAATGCAACCTGTTAAAGATTGCATTTTTGAATATTGAGAAAAACATTTCTAAAATTTTTCAATTGCCTGATTTACTTAAATATCATGCTGAGATGTTTGATAAATATTTTTTCATCTACTTTTTCATAAGTTCGGCTAAATTCACGGCTTACATATCTTGATTCTACTTCAACTGATACCATCGATGGTTCTAATTCTTTAATCCTTATAACAATGCAGCGTTCGACATCTACTATTTCTTTAGAAAAGCAAATGATCATACCTTCTTTCGAATCAACACACTTTACCCTAAAATTGGATTTGAAAATTGCTTCTCTGCATAGTTCAAAAACAACCTTATACGACAACTTCAGTACTTTTGCTTGCATATAACCGTTAGTTTAAAATTCTATTTGTTCTATTAATTTTATCTAAATCCTATCAATCGCTAAGTGCTTCATTTATATATAAATATAATTGGTCAGCTTGTTGGCTGACAAATGCATACAAAGATTTATTATAAAAAATTGTTATTTTTTATAATAATCAATACTACCTCACAAATATATTTGTATATTTGAAAGTTTTTATTTTTATATTTTATGTCAATATAAAAATATCAATTTCTTCTTAAAACAAAGAAGTATTTCCTTGAAATAGAATTAATTAACTCAAGTTTTAGAAAGGCCAATTTCTATTGGATTCTATAGATTTTTTTGGTTTTGGAGGTAATGGTAATGGTAATGGAAAATCATCATTTGGTGGAATTTCGCCTCCTCTTACTTGGTTTAATTCAATTTTGTTCAATGAAAATTTTGCAAATTTTTCGATCATTGTTTGTTTAGAAATGTTTTTCATGATTAGAATTTTTAAAATATTTTCCTACTCTGTTTCGAAGCTTTTCGGATACCGCTTTTTGAATTTTTTTGAGTTCAAAAAAGAACTCTTTCTACCTATTAATGTCATTAGGTCTGAAAAATGGCAAAAAAAAATGAAAATATTTTCATTTTTTTTTGCCATTTTTCAGACCTAATGACATTAATAGGTAGAAAGAGTTCTTTTTTGAACTC
>CAIZXK010000541.1 GCA_903936865.1 uncultured Bacteroidales bacterium
AGCTACCAACTATGACTATAGATCAGTTACAGAAAATAGCGGTAAGTATGCGTAATTCAGCCTCTAAACTGTTTAATCTGCTGGAGAATCTGTTGGAATGGTCGCGAATACAGCAAGGACTAATTCCATTTGTTCCTGTAAATCTGGAGTTATCGCAACTTATTATGGATAGTACAGAAATTATGTTGGAAAATGCCAACAAAAAAGAAATTAATTAATCTATTGATATTCCGGATAATTGCATCGTATTTGCCGACAAAAATATGCTTCAGACTATAGTGAGAAACCTGGTTTCAAATGCTGTTAAATTTACTGTCAAAGGAGGTAAGATAAATATAACAGCAAAATCTTTATCAACTGATACAATCGAAGTAAGCATAAATGACACTGGTATAGGCATGAACAAGGAATTTATTGAAAACATTTTCCGTATTGATACTGACACCACCAGAAAAGGCACGGAAGGAGAATCAAGTACCGGATTGGGCTTACTACTCTGCAAAGAGTTTGTTGAAAAAAATGGTGGTAAAATATGGGCTGAAAGTGAAGAAGGTAAAGGGAGTATCTTTAAATTTTCTTTAACTCTAAGTAACAATATTTAAAAAACAAAATTAAACTTAACAAAATAAAAAGCAATATGAACAACCTTTTATTACGGCAAATAAAACGTCGTTTTGGTTCATTAGAAAATATACCGAATGAAATAAAGGATTTTATTCAGGATATTAATATTACATATAAGAACTTTGAGGATGATGAACAATTACTTCAAAACTCAATAGAAATTAGTTCAGGAGAACTTAGAGATGCTTTAATAAAACAAAAGTATAATGCTGAAAAGCAAAATGAAACTATAGTCAAAATAAAGGAAGCAATAATTGAACTCAATCCAACGATTCAAAATGTTGAAAATGGCTTAATTTCTTCAGATAGTACATATCTGTTCAATTCTTTAATAAGACTAATTGAAGAAAGAAAGCAGATGGAAATTGCACTTCAAAATACTATGATTCGCAATAAAGCATTATTGGATGCAAATCCTGATATTATGTTTGTACTTGACAAATCATGTATTTTTAAAGATTTTCATACCAATAATAATGAAATATTGTATGTGCAACCTTCCCATTTTGTTGGGTTTAAAGTAAGTAAAGTTTTGCCTGAACATATTGCTTTAATGATTCAAGAAAAAGTTAATTCTGTAATTTGTTCAAAACATGCAGAATATTTAACTTATCAAATGGAAATTCAGGGTAGTGTGAAATTTTTTGAAGCAAGATTTGTTTTACATGGAATAGATGAAGTTTTGGTAATTGTAAGTGATATTACACAAAGAAAAACAATAGAAAATGCACTTAACGAAAGTGAAGAAAAATATCGCAATATTATTGAAAATATTCAGGATGTATTTTACCAAACTGATTTAGCTGGAAAAATTATAGAAATTAGTCCTTCAATTAAATATTTTTCTAAATTAAACAGAGATGAATTAATTGGTTCTAATGTTATTGATTTGTATTTTAATCCTGATGACCGAATTTTGATGCTTAATTCAATTAGAGAAAAAGGTGAATTAAGCGACTATGAAGTATTACTTAAGAGTAGGTTAGGTAATAAAAAATATGTTTCAGTTAATGCTCGCTTAATATTCGATGAAAATGGTAATCCTCATCATATTGATGGAGCTCTAAGGGATATTACAGAACGTAAGCAAGCGGAAGAATTACTAAATCAAACCCGGCAGAATTATGAATCTTTTTTTAATACTATTGACGATTTTCTTTTTGTACTTGACGAACAAGGTAATTTTATCCATACAAATAATACTGTTACTGAGCGTCTTGGTTTTTCAAATCAAGAACTTTTGGGAAAATCAGTATTAATGTTACATCCTCTGGAATACAGAAATGAAGCCGGAAGAATAGTTGATGAAGTGTTAAATGGTATCACAGCGTTTTGCCCTGTTCCGCTTATAACAAAAACTGGAATACTAATTCCTGTTGAAACAAGAGTAAAAAGAGGAATCTGGGATAATAAGAGTGTAATATTTGGAGTTACCAAAGATATATCACGTATTAAATTATCAGAAGAAAAATTTTCAAAATTATTTCATATTAATCCTTCAGCTTGTGGACTTAATGACTTGGATACCGGTAAGTATTTAGAAGTAAATGAAGCATTTTATGCTCTGTTTGGATTTAACAAAAATGAAGTAATTGGCAAAACAGCTGTTGAATTAGATATTTTAACCGAAGAAACAAAAGTGTCTGTTTTGCAAAATGCTGATAGCTTTGGAAATGTGAAAAATAAAGAAGTTGATTTAAAAACAAAAAATGGTAATATTATACATGCTTTTTTATCATCCGAAAACTTTTATGTACAAGAAAAGAGATATCGTTTTACTGTTGTGCATAATATTACAGAACTTAAAGAAATAGAAACGTCTTTAAAAGAAAGCGAAGCAACATTAGAGGAAGCTCAGGTAATTGCTAAAATGGGTAGTTGGGAGTATGATGCTGAAACACAAAAGAATATCTGGTCGAAAAGTTGCTTTGATATTTTTGGAGTAAATCCAACTGATATTGATCCAACATTCGAATATTTCAGAAGCAGAATACATTCTGAAGATAAATATTTAATTGACAAAGGCTTATCAGAAATTATGAAATGCAAAAAGGCTATCAAAATTGAAATGCGGATAATTTTTGATGATGGAAGTATTAAATGGTTACAGAATAATATTGTCCCATATTTTAATGGAGATAAACTTTTAAAATTAAAGGGTGCAAATATTGATATAACAGAATTAAAACTAGCTGAAGAAGCACTACGCAATAGCGAAGAAAAGTATAGAAGCTTAATACAAAATTCGAGCGAACCTATTTTTAGTTTTAATCCTGATGGAACTTATAAATTTGTAAACGAAGCTTTTGCAAAAGTTTTCGGATTACAACCTAAAGATTTGGTTGGGAAAACACCTCATTTTCTATTTTCAAAAGAAGAAGCAGAATACAGATTAAATATGGTTCGCCACGTAATTGAAACTGGTCAAAAAAACGAAATTGAAGTTAAAGTTAAAGGTCAATCCAATAAAGAACAATATTATTTAACAATATTAGATCCAATTAAAAATGATAAAAATGAAGTAGTTTTTATTACTTGTTTTTCAAAAGATATTACAGAGCGTAAACTTGCCGAACTGGAAGTTAAGAGAAAGAACGAAGAACTTCTGAAAGTAATTACCGAAAAAGATAAATTCTTTTCAATTATTGCTCATGATTTACGTAGTCCTTTTAATGCCTTTTTAGGACTTACCCAAATTATGGCTGAGGATTTGACTAATTTATCAATGAATGAATTACAAAATATAGCTAACAGTATGAATAACTCAGCTATTAATCTATTCCGTTTACTCGAAAATCTTTTACAATGGTCAAGAATGCAGCAGGGATTAATTACTTATAATCCTGAAATGATTGAATTATCAAAATTGGTTGACGAAAGTATTGAAATGATACTTGAAATAATAAATAAAAAAAATATTTTATTGACGATTGATATTCCATCCAATTTAAAACTTAATGCAGATAGCAATATGTTACAAACTGTGATTAGAAATCTGGTTTCAAATGCTGTTAAATTTACAACCAGAGGTGGTAAGATAAATATATCTGCAAAATTCTTATCATCTGATACAGTTGAAGTAGCTATAAATGATACAGGTATTGGTATGAATAAGGAATTTCTTGAAAATATTTTCCGTTTAGACACCGATACAAACAGAAAAGGCACGGAAGGTGAACCAAGTACGGGATTGGGTTTACTGCTCTGCAAAGAGTTTGTTGAAAAAAATGGTGGTAAAATATGGGCTGAAAGTGAAGAAGGTAAAGGAAGTTGTTTTAGGTTCACTTTGCCATTTTCAAAAATAATAGTCCATTAAACTTATATATATCGTTGATATTGTCAACTTTGACAAAGTTACACTTAGTTGCTTATTACATTGATAATTTACTGATTAAATTTTTCAAGGAAAAACTTTGTCAAAGTTTAATGTACTATTTATAATAAGATATTCCCCAACTATCAATTACACTATTATAAACTTCGATTACACCGGCGTAATCGATATTCAGAACGGCGGAAAGTATCCACTTAACGCCGGAAGGTATCCACTAAATGGCGGAAGCTATTCACTTAATGGCGGAAGCTATTCGCTTAATGGTGGAAGCTATTCGCTTAATGGTGGAAGGCATCCACTTAACGTCGGAAAGTATTTACTAAATAAAGGAAAGCATTTTTTTAAAGCAAATGAGAATGTAAATTATTTTGTGTAAACACAAAAAAAGTAGATTATATTTTAACTCAAATTTATCTATACTCAAAAAGTTCAAAGAAATAGAAATGATTGAAATCATTTAACAACAAAGATCTGAAAGATTTTTCATTCGTGTTTTATTATTAGCTTTTTGCATGATTTTATCTTCATTTATTCTTGTTATTTCGTGTAGTTTTATTAATTCGTGGCGAATAGAATAAAAATTTGCAGAAATAAGGTTTATTTAAATCCTAAAATCCGCACGGATTTTTATTAGTGCTTTATTAAATGATAGTTATGGATTTTTGCTGTCATTTAATTATTTTATAAAATTCGTGTAATTCGCGGGCAATAAATTTTTTATTTGCGGATTTAAGGTAAATTTAAATAACTTTATTCTTTAAAATTTTGTATCTTTATCCATTAATTACATCTGTTTCTTTTACACTAAAAAAACTAAAAATGAATCAAAAGAAATTATTATTCATTATTTTACTGCTTATTTCCTTTCTTTCTGAAAAAGAAGCAAGGTCGAATATTCAATCAGACACTCTCAGAATTAAGACAATGGCAGACGACACGGCTAAAGTTAATCTAATGATTACAGTTGCCGAAGAATTGCGCGATTTTAATATAGAGCAAGGATTGAGTTATGCACAAAAAGGGTTGGAACTTTCAATAAAACTAAATTACAAATTTGGAATGGGTTCTGCCTATAAGGTGTTGGGAATAAATTTTTACAGAATGGGTATTTATGATGCTGCATTGGATAATTGCCTCAAAGCTATCGGGATATCAAAGGAAATAAAAGCAACTAATCTTCTATGCAGATCCTATAATAATATTGGATTGGTTTACTTTGCCAGATTGGAATTTGTAAAGGCAGGTAATTATATGCTGAAAGGTCTCAAAATTGCCAATGAATTAAATGATTTAACCGAACAATCAAGAATCCTTCATAATATTGCTTTAGTTGAATTTGAAAAAGGCAATATCAATTTAGCGTTGAAATACCATCTGAATAGCTTAAATAAAGCGCAAATTATCAATAATTTAATGTTGACGGGATATAATTTCTGTTCACTTAGCAAATGCTATATTAAACTAATTAAGTATGATAGTGCAAAAGTTTATCTGGAAGAAGGCATAAGAATTTTCAAAAAAATGGATAATCCTAATCTTATTGCAATGGCATACAACCAATATGCTGATCTTTTTACACACACAAAAGACTACTCCAAAACGCTCGAATATGCCAATATGGCCTATAAAATCGGCGAATCAATCGGGAACAAATACATGAGAATGGAATCATCCGATCTTATTGCAAAAGCATACCTGGGGCTTAAGGATTATGAAAACTCCTTAAAATACAGAACACGGTATTATGAGTTTTCTGATACCATGAAAAATGAAAGCAATATTAAATCAATTGCATATATCGAAGCAAAATTTGAATACGACAAACAACTTAAAGATTTAAATCAAAAGAAAGAGAAAGAAATAAATCACACAGCATTTGTTGCAAAAGTGGCTATTATCATTGCATTATTATTGCTTTTGGTTTCGTTGGTACTATCCTTGTTTTACCGGTTAAAATCAAAAACAAATATAATACTGATTGAGAAAAACAAAGTGATTCTTGAGTTAAACCATAAATTAAACAATATCAACATAACAAAAGATAAGTTTTTGTCTATTATTGCCCACGACTTAAGAAGTCCTTTCAATGTTATTATGGGATTCAGTAATTTGTTGTACGAAGATGTTAGGGAAAAAAACTTAGAAAACATTGAAGCATATTCAGAAGCTATTCAAAATTCATCGCAACGTACTATGGATCTCTTGAAAAACCTGCTGGAATGGGCTCGTTTACAGACGGGAGGAATGGGATTTAATGCTGAA
>CAIZXK010000542.1 GCA_903936865.1 uncultured Bacteroidales bacterium
ATCATAGTTGTTATTGGGCGAAAAGTAATTACTGCTGTGCTTGACGGAACAATCTTCTTTTTCGAGAGAAAGGTTTGGATTATAATAATAATCTCCTTCTTTAAAAAATTTGCCCCAACGTGCCCACATAGCTTTTTCATCTTTTTCGATAGGAGCTGCTTTGCGGGTAACACTTTCGTGGTGAATCAATTTGCTGTGAGGTGTCCACAAATTCCTGTATCCGGCTTCTATACACCGCAAACAGAAATCAACATCATTGCCTACTAAAGCCAAATTTTCGTCGAATCCGCCAATTTCATTAAATAGTAGGCGACTTACCATCAAACAGGCACCCGTATTGGCCGAAACTTCCCGCACACATTGGTCGAGATTTTGATAACTTCCCTCACTCAATTTTTGTTTATAAAACCAATGTCTTGCCCCACCACCATGATCAACCAGGAAAACTCCTGCATGCTGAATGGCTTCTGTTGGGTAAAGGAGTAAGCTTCCTACTACCCCGATATCTTTTCTCGAAGACTGCCTAAGCATTTCTGTAAGCCATTTTGGTTCAATTACTTCAATATCATCGTTTAAAAATAACAGAAATTCCCCTTTAGCGTGCTTTACTCCAATATTGTTCAGTTTAGACCAATTAAAATTTTCATATACTTCAATAATCTGTATACCTTTGGTCCTTGCATAATCAATACCGGCAGGGTATTTTCCTTTTCCATTGTCAAGTATTATGATTTCAAAGTTTTTATACTCAGTAATCTCTGACAAACTATCTATACATATTTTAAGATACTTCAGATTCCCTGTTGTTGGTATAATAATCGAGACCAGTGGTTCGTTTTCTATTGCCCAGTTCACATGTCTTATTTTTCCATTAAGGTAGTTGTCAATACTGGTATTTAATCCTTGATTGTCCAAAAATAAAATAATTTCTTTACATTCATCAAAATATTCGTATTGAAGAGCTTTTTCACTTTGCTGTGGGCACGACCAAAGTACTTCGGGAATCCTTCTAATAGAATTAGTTTTATTGCTGATATTCAGTAAAATATTATATCTCCAGGCAAGAGAAGTCTCAATTTTTTCAAGGAGTAGCTGTTTTGATTTTAAGGGTTTATAGTTAGATAAAAACAATTCAGAGGAGGCAACATAAAATCCACCAATATAATTTTGGCTTAAAAGCAAATCAGGTGACCAGTTAAAAGTAAACCAAGGGTCAATATGCTGGTTTTGCTCATTAATAATGTCATGATCCGAATAAATTAATTCTGTATTTTCGTCCCTTTCATCGTAAAACTGCCATAAACAGTCGGGTCTTACTATTTCGCCTTCTTGCAAAAAGCCAACAAAACCCTTTTTCTTTTCTAGAAAAGCAAAAAATGGTTCTATAATATTAATAAATTCAAACTGATCAGGAGAATGATTATTTATAATTTTATTAATTTTTTCGTTTGTTAAAGTTTCATTATTAGCTGAATGCATCAGTACAAAACAATTCCAATGTTTAAAGCTTTGTTGCGAAAGGCTATTTAATGTCATTTTCAATTTGTCTTCATTCCCTTTATATAAGACAAGAATTGTAAAGTTGGTTGGGTAGCTTAAACAATCCGAAAAAACAGGCATTATATTGTTTTTACCACCTAATTTTGTTAAGCGGTGTTTTGGTTTACCCGAAAATTCATCACAATTGTTTGCACTCAGTTTTCTTCCTTCTTCCTTACCGAATTGTAAATAATGGACTAATGGATTCATCCCCTTTTCTTTAATATCGGGATTTTCTGCTAGGTAAAAAGAACTGTCAAATTTCTCTGATGGATTTCTACCTTCAAATCCGCCATAGAGAAGGTAATGCTTGACGGCAGATATACCTGATAATTTAACATCAGGGTTTTTTTGAAGATAATACTTCTTATCAAAAAGG
>CAIZXK010000543.1 GCA_903936865.1 uncultured Bacteroidales bacterium
ACGATAATACATCCCAACGATGATGTAAACAAATCACAATCATCAAACGACACCTTTCCAACTGCTATGAGTATAGCCGGATATAAAATGATTATTGATGTTACAATTCCCGGTGTTGAAAAACTCAGAAATACGCTGGCATTAAAATCAGAAGAATTCAAGGAAATTGTCAAAACAGGCAGAACACACCTGATGGATGCAACTCCACTTACGTTAGGACAGGAATTTTCTGCTTATGTTTCACAACTGGATCATGGTTTAAAAGCAATTAAAAACACATTGGAACATCTTTCGGAACTTGCTTTGGGTGGAACTGCTGTTGGTACAGGTCTTAACACACCCAAAGGATATGATGTACTGGTTGCGAAATATATAGCTGATTTAACCGGACTTCCATTTGTAACAGCTCCAAATAAGTTTGAATCTTTAGCTGCTCATGATGCAGTGGTAGAAACTTCCGGAGCGTTAAAAACACTGGCTGTAAGTCTGATGAAAATCGCCAACGATACACGCTTGCTTGCTTCAGGGCCTCGTTGTGGAATTGGTGAAATTCATCTGCCCGAAAACGAACCAGGTTCCTCCATAATGCCGGGTAAAGTAAATCCAACTCAAAATGAAGCCTTATCAATGGTTTGTTGCCAGGTTATTGGCAATGATGCCGCTATAACAGTTGCCGGTACACATGGACATTTTCAGTTGCATGTATTTAAACCTGTTATGATTTATAATTTATTACAGGCAGCTCGTTTATTAGGCGATGCCTGTGTTTCCTATAACGATAATTGTGCTATTGGAATAGAAGCAAATTTGCCATTTATAAATAAAAATCTTGAAAATTCACTAATGCTGGTAACCGCGTTAAATCCACACATCGGATACGATAATGCTGCTAAAATAGCAAAAGATGCCCATCATCACAACAAAACGTTGCGTCAGGCTGCTATTGATTCAGGATTGGTAACTGATGAACAATTTACTTTATGGGTTGATGCCCGAAAAATGGTATAATGTAACCTATTATAATCATATTTATTTATAAATATGCCGGATTTATTTTGGATAGTATAAAAATGTAAATCCGGCATATTTTTTATCGCTTTTTTAATTACAACAGGAATTTTATTGTAACTTTACACTGTTATTTATTTCTTGCAACTTTTTATTAAAAAACTTGTCTGATTCATAACAAATTATTTTAAGAATAATAATTAAACAAATAAAAAATGAAGAAATTTATTACCATTTTACTTACTGTTGTTGCAATTAATGCATATTCACAAACAGTTTTGCGTCAACCAGATTACAATGTAAACAATACGAAATCAACAAACGCATTGCAAATAACCCCTATCAATAATCTGAGTTTAATTTCAAATTATCTTTCAGGTCCGGGAGTAAACATTACGAATGTGAAATTTAACGGTAATGATACAACCATTTTGGGAAATATGATTGGATATTTCAATTTTTCAGGACCAACTCCATCTTTTGGAATTGATACAGGAATTATTATCGCTACGGGTGGTGTTTACGGTGCCATAGGTCCTAACAATTCAGCAAGTATTTCAACACCAACAGGTACAACAAATATTAGCGATCCTCAACTTCAATCACTAATTCCTGGTTATAATTTAAATGATGCTGCTGTTTTAGAGTTTGACTTTACTCCGCTAACAGATACATTAATTGCCTGTAAATTTGTTTTTGGTTCCGAAGAATATCCTGAATTTGTAAACACTTCATTTAATGATGTTTTTGGTTTTTTTATTAATGGTCCAAATCCACAGGGAGGAATGTTTGTCGACTCAAATATTGCAAATATACCAGGAACTTTGTTGCCTGTAACTATTGACAATGTTAATGATATTAATAATTCTCAATATTATGTAAATAATGCAGGTGGTCTTACACTGCAATATGACGGATATACAACTCCAATACTTATCCAACAGGTTGTAGTTCCTGGTCAGCTTTATCATTTTAAAGTTGGAGTAGCTGATGCTGGAGATGCAGCTTACGATTCGGGTGTTTTAATGAAAATAAAGAGTTTTTATGGTTATGCAAGTATGCCCATTGCAAATTTCAATTCCACAATAAATGGGAATTCAGTTACTTTTAATAATACTACAAGCTGGGCAAAATACTATGTATGGAATTTTGGCGACGGAACTTCTGATACGGTTTATACAAATAATACTTCAATAACTCACATTTACAATGCTAATGGAAGCTATACTGTTGAATTGGAAGCTCATAATTATTATCAGATTAATAAAATATCTCAAATCATACAAATTGACAATTCTCAAAGTATTAGTAATACAAAAGGAAATACGTTTGAAATAATTCCTTCCCATACTGAAAATGCCTACCAATTAAACATCAACTTAAATCAAAGCCAGGATGTTGTAATAAATATTACATCTATTTCAGGTCAGATAATTTCTGAATTTGTAGTTCGTGGTCAAAAAGAAATAAATCAATTAATTGATCTTTCAACCTTTTCTCAGGGAGTTTATATTTTAAAAGTAAAAACCAAAGAAAATACCTTTATTAAAAAAGTTATCAACAGATAGTTTTTAATTAAAAAGAAACGCTTACTTTTGCAACTGCTTGTTAACAGGCATATTTGTAAAAATGAATCTGGAAAAGAGTTTTTTTTCATAAAAAGTATTGGTAATTAAAATTAATTGTTTAATTTTGCACTCCAATTTAAAAAAACCGTAAACATTAAAATACGATAACAATGTACGCAATAGTAGATATAGCCGGACAGCAGTTTAAAGTGAGCAAAGACCAAAAGGTTTATGTTCACCGTTTGGAAGCAGAAGAAGGTACTAATGTAGAATTTAACGAAGTACTTTTAGCTGACGAAGATGGCAATGTAAAAGTAGGAACTCCAAATTTGAACGGAGCTAAAGTAACTGCTAAGGTACTTACTCATTTACGTGGTGATAAAGTTCTTGTTTTCAAAAAGAAAAGAAGAAAAGGTTACCAAAAATGTAATGGTCATCGTCAATATTTGACTCAAATTCAAATAGAACAAATTAGTTTATAATTATTGTTAAATATACCTGATAATCAGGCTAAAAATATTATATTATGGCTCATAAAAAAGGTGCTGGTAGTTCAAGCAACGGAAGAGAATCCCACAGTAAACGTTTGGGTATAAAAATATATGGTGGTCAAATAGCTACTGCCGGAAATATTATCGTTAGACAAAGAGGTACTGTTCATAACGTTGGTATCAACGTAGGTCTTGGCAAAGATCATACTATCTTCGCATTGGTTGATGGTATTGTTGAATTCAAAAGAAAAAGAAACAATAAATCTTACGTTTCCGTAAGTCCGATTGTAGCTGATTAATCTTTTTCTGACTACAAAAATATTCTCAAAATCTCCTGATATTTATTGTCAGGAGATTTTTTTGTTATACCTAAAATCCGCAAGAATTTTATTAGTGTTTTATTATTAGCTATTTACAATACCATATCATTATTTTAATTTATTTAAAAAATTAGTGTTATTAGTGCAATTAGTGGTGAATATAATAAATAGTGCGGGTTTAAGGTTATACAAAAACCAATACGATTTTATTGAAATTCTTCTGCTTTCAGTCTTCTGACTTCCATCTTTTTCACTACCTTTGCCGTTCAAAATAAATACAAAAACATGTTACAATTAATTTATATCCGCGAAAATACTCAGGAAGTTATAGATAGACTTGCTGTAAAGAACTTTAATGCAACAGAAATAATCCACGAAGTATTGACAATGGATAATTTACGTCGCGAAACACAGAAAAAATTAGATGATAGTTTAGCTGAAGCCAATAACCTGGCTAAAGAAATCGGAATTTTGTTTAAATCAGGCAAACAGGCTGAAGCCAACGATTTAAAAATTAAAACTGCCGATTTAAAAATAATTTCAAAAGAATATGGCGAAAAATTAGAGGAAATTGAAACCAAACTAAACCAAACCTTGGTTCAGATACCTAATCTCCCTCATTCTTCCGTACCAAAAGGCAAATCATCCGAACAAAATGAGAATATTCATCAGGAAGGTGAAATACCTACACTTTACGAAGGTGCTGTTCCTCATTGGGATTTGTGTAGTAAATTTGATATCGTCGATTTTGAATTGGGAAATAAAATTACCGGAGCAGGATTTCCTGTTTACAAAGGAAAAGGTTCTAAACTGCAACGTGCCTTAATAAACTTTTTTCTGGATAATGCCACTGAAAACGGCTATACCGAAATTCAGCCACCTTTGATGGTTAATGAAGCTTCCGGCTATGGCACAGGCCAGTTACCCGACAAAGAAGGACAAATGTACCATGCAACAATAGATAACTTATACTTGATACCAACTGCAGAAGTGCCGATTACCAATATTTACCGGAATGTAATTTTAGACGAAAAACAGTTACCTATAAAAAACACAGCCTATTCTGCATGTTTCAGACGCGAAGCCGGCTCTTACGGAAAAGATGTAAGAGGGTTAAACCGATTGCATCAGTTTGATAAAGTTGAAATCGTTCAGATTCAACATCCTGACAAATCTTACCAAACATTAGAGGATATGAAGGATTATGTAGCCAGTATATTAAGAAAATTAGAATTACCTTTCCGTATTTTAAGACTATGCGGTGGTGATATGAGTTTTACTTCTGCCTTAACCTACGATTTTGAGGTATATTCTGTAGCACAGCAAAAATGGCTGGAAGTTAGTTCAGTATCTAACTTCGAAACCTTTCAGGCTAATCGGATGAAACTAAGATATCGTGATGAAAATGGAAAAATACAATTAGCACACACACTAAATGGCAGTGCGTTAGCGTTACCTCGTATAGTTGCTGCATTACTTGAAAATAATCAGTCCGCCGAAGGAATTCACATTCCAAAAGCATTACAGGAATACACAAAGTTTGATATAATAAATTAAAAAAAATGAAAAAAATAATTTCTATTCTGGCTGCAATTGTTTTTATTACAATTGCTTTTACAGCTTGTAATCATCCCAACAGAGAAAAACGAATTATCAAAATAGATTCATTGTCAATGGTTTTAACTAAAGTTGACTCAATGTTAACTTATCAGATTAATTATGATGACATCGTAACAAGATATAATGAATTGAAAAAAACCCAGGAAGCAATGTCTCCATATTTTCTTAAATTAACACAAAAAGAAAAATCTGATTATGACCAATATACAAGTTCAGAAAAACATTTGAAAAATCTAATTGCTTCATTTGAAAATTACAAAAAAGAACTTGAATATTCAAAAAAACAGCTAAATAATTTAAAGGAAGATGTAAATAATAAGGCAATTAAAAAGGATAAATTTGAAGAGTTTTATATTATTGAAAGTAAAGCGGTTTATAATTTGCTTAATGTCGTAAAAACAGAAGTTTATAAAACAAATAAACACATTGAAAAGAACAATTTATTTCTTCCGATTGTTTTACAAATCATAGAAACAAAAAGTAAAACTAATAAAAAGTAATTTTATGAAGAAAATACTGTGCATTATTTTTCTCTTAATGACCATATTGCCTGTTGTTTATTCACAGCAAACAACAGATGAGCAATTGGCTGCACAATATTTTCAGAATGGTGAATTTGATAAAGCGGCTGATTTATATGAGCAGCTTATGGATAAAAACCCAAATCCTTTCTATTATAATAATCTATTACAGTCACTTATTAATGCTAAAGATTATAAAAAAGCGGAAAAAGTTGTAAAGAAACGCATTAAGCAAAATCAGAATGATATCCGCTTAAGTGTAGATTTAGGTTATGTTTATGCTACTTCAGGAGATGCAAAAAAAGCAGAGAAACAATATCTTGAAACCATTGAAAATTTACAACCCAATCAACAGCAAATCTATGATCTGGCAAATGCATTTATGGTTCGAATGCTGAATGATTACTCCGCATTAACTTACCAAAAAGGCAGGAAACTACTCAATAATGCGAATTCATTTTCCATTGAACTGGCAATGATTTTTGAAGCTTCAGCTAAATATCAGGAAATGATGGATGAATATTTAAATCTTTTAGTTTCAGACGCTAACTATCTTACTTATATTCAGGCTCGTTTGCAAGCTGTTTTGAATAATGATAAAGAATCGAAAAAAAGCGAAATCATTAAATCAAGCTTGCTACGAAAAGCACAGAAAAATCCGGAAAATGCTATTTATATCAATCTTCTAATGTGGTATTCAATTCAATTAAAGGATTTTGATTTGGCATTTATTCAAGCAAAATCAATTGAGAAACGATTTAAGGATAATGGAGCAAAAGTGTATGAGTTGGCAGAAATTTGTGTTACTAATCAAGAATATGATATTGCAATAGAAGCGTTTCAGCATTTAATAAATAAAGGTGATTTGAATTTATATTATCTAAACAGTAAGATTGGTATCCTCAATGCAAGATATTTAAAAGTTACCACCGTTTTGGCAATTAATCAGAAAGACCTGAAAGATCTCGAAAATGAGTATGTAAAAGTATTGAATGAATTAGGCAAAGATGCTAATACAATATTGTTAATGAAGAATCTGGCACATATCTATGCTTTTTATTCATTGAAATCAGAAGACGCAATCAAACTTTTAAATGAAGCTATTTCATATGCAAATGCCGATAAAAAAACGGTTGCTGATTGCAAACTGGAATTAGCTGATATTAATCTGTTTGGAGGAGATATCTGGGAAGCCACTTTGCTGTATTCCCAGGTTGAAAAGTCATTTAAAAACGATCCGATTGGTTTTGAAGCCAAACTAAAAAATGCCAAGTTATCTTATTATATAGGAGAATTTAATTGGGCCAAGGCTCAGCTTGATGTTTTAAAAGCTGCTACTACCAAGCTCATAGCTAATGATGCAATGGAACTCTCCCTGTTGATAAGTGATAATATGGATGAAGACAGCAGTTTTTCTGCACTAAATTATTATGCACGAGCTGATTTATATGGCTACAGAAATCAATATGATATGGCTATTGAAATTTTAGATTCCACTCGATTACTGGGTTTATCTCATCCAATCTTTGATGATGTTTTATTAAAGAAAGCAGAGATAAACATTAGAAAAGGAAAATATAAAGATGCTGATAGTTTGCTTCAAAGACTTATTGATTTTTATCCTGACGGATTATTGGCAGATGATGCTTTATTTTTTCAAGCAGAACTAAATGAAAAACAATTGAATAATAGAATTAAAGCATTGGCTTGCTATCAGGATTTGATTTTTAAATATCCGGGAAGTCTATATACAGTTGAATCCAGAAAACGTTTTCGTCAATTAAGAGGTGATCAATTAAATTAATTCTTCATATTTGCCTTTAAGCAGTAATATTATAACAAAAAAAGAATTTTGCAAAAAAACTACGTAAGACCAAAAAAACATCTTGGACAACATTTTCTGAAAGATGAAAGTATTGCTCACGAAATAGCAGTAAGTATTAGTGATTCAATAACGAATATATTGGAAATAGGACCCGGAACAGGTATGCTAACCAAATACCTTTTAAAAAATGAAAATCAAAATATTTATGTGGTAGAAATTGACAGAGAGTCTGTTGAATTTTTAAACAATAATTTTCCACAGTTAGAAGGCAAAATAATTTCAAATGATTTTCTGACTTACCCTGTTGAATCTCTCTTTAATAATGAGAAATTTACAGTAATAGGTAATTTCCCATATAATATTTCCAGCCAGATTTTATTCAGGGTACTGGAATTTCATAATCAAATACCTGAAGTTGTTGGGATGTTTCAAAAAGAGGTAGCTGAGAGAATTGCTTCTAAACCAGGCAAAAAAGCGTATGGCATTTTAAGTGTTTTGTTACAGGCATTTTATAATATTGAATACTTATTCACCGTTGAACCACATGTTTTTAACCCACCACCCAAAGTGCAATCAGCAGTAATTCGATTAAGACATAATGGAACTGAAAAATTAAATTGTGATGAGAAATTATTTAAAAGAATAATAAAAACTGCATTTAACCAGAGAAGAAAAACTTTACGTAATGCATTGAGTGTGTTTTCTTTTGATTTAGAAAAAATTCCTGAAAACATACTTTCAAAAAGAGCGGAACAATTATCTGTAGAAGACTATATTCAATTAACAAATGCAGTTAAAGTTGTTTTATAAATCTTATTGTCAACATATTAATTTAAAGTTATAATTGTATTACCTATATGAAGAATATCGATTAATATGAGTATGGGTTAATTAATCAATTTAATTTAATAAAGGCAACCAAAAACATTAAAATAATGTCATTAGTGTAAATTCTTTTTTATATTTTTGTAAACAATAATATATACTTTATATGAGAAAAATAAAATTAGCTTTATTTATTGGAATCTTATTATTATTTTCAACAAAAACTGCGAAATCTCAGTTTATTTTAACTGTAATGGTGGATACTATTCCAACAGATACTGTTCACAGATGTATCAATAAAATATTAGACTTGAATTCAGTTGGTTCAGCAAATTTTTTAATGAATAATGGTTTTAATAATTTAGATCTTGGAGTAGGTTGGTCAAGTACTGCTGCAAATCCTGTTTTCACAAACCCTTGTCAATGTGTTTCGACAACAAATTGTGCAACGGGATGCTCAGGAGCTGTAGGTCCTAATGGTGCATTTGCATGGGTAGGAACAACTAATTCTGTTGCAAGAACACTTGTTACTCAATCGTATAATTTGAATACATTTCAATTAATGGGAGGATGTAAAGTAAAATGGTGGATGATGTACGGAAAATGTCCAGACCAAGGCACATGTGAAAATCCTGACGAACCAGCTGAAGGAGTTCATTTACAATACACTATCGATGGATTCATATGGACAGATTTTCCAGGACCTAATATTAACCCAATAGGAAACACATCTGTAGCAGGTCCGTTTATAACAACAACAAATGGTAGTGGAGGTTTTTGGACACCAGTAACTGATGGACAACAATTTTCTCATCCACTTTATCATTGGAATCTTTTTCAATCAAACATCCCAAGTATTGCTTATACAAATAATACTAAATTTCGATTTGCACAATTACAATCAAGTACACAAGGTTGGGATGCCTGGGGTATTGATGAAGTTGAAATTACCTGTCCAACAAATCCATATTTTGAATGGAAATGTTTGGAAATCCCTTCATGGTCATATAGTGGTATTAATCCACCTCCTTTTGTTTGTACACAAGCTGGAACTTTCCATTATGTAGCAACTTTAGTGGATTTAAACACTGGAAATTTTATTTCTGACACTATTGTAGCTATAGTTCATAATCCAAGTTTAGATATAAATGCAGGTACTTCTAATTTGGCTTTATGTTTGGGAGATTCTACTATATTATATTCAAATGGTTTTGGATTAAGCAATTACAACTGGAATACAACACCGATTGTTTATAATGATTCAGTTGTAGTCAGTCCTATTGTTTCCACTACGTATGTTTTAACAGCTCAAGATATGTACAATTGTATTATACATGATACCATTTCTGTTATAGTTAACCCAAAACCAGTAATTACTATTACAAACGGTAGTGCCTGCGAAGGTGATACTGCAATTTTGTCAGCAAGTGGTGGCTATTATTATCAATGGAGCAATGGAGACACAACCGCTTCAATTGCAGTAGGAATTACCACAACAACTACTTATCAGGTAACTGTTACAACACTATTAGGCTGTAGCGATACTGCCTCTGCAACCGCTTCGATTAATCCGAAACCAATCATTCAACTGACTGATAATACAACAATCTGTATTGGAGATAATGCAACACTTACCGCTGGTGGAGGAACAATCTATCTCTGGAGTACAGGTGCAACTACCCCATCCATTTCTGTGAATCCTACATCGTTAACATCCTATACTGTAGCAGTTACTGATGCAAATGGTTGTTTCGATTCCAAAAGTGTTGATGTGGATGTAATTACTCTTCCTGTTCCAATGATTACTCAAGAAGTTGATACCATTTGCAAAGGAACTTCTACTACTCTAACCGCCAGCGGAGGAACCACTTACTTATGGACAACCGGCGAAACCGCATCATCTATTTTGATTTCACCTTACGTAACATCTGTATATTCAGTTACTGCAAGCAATTCATTAAACAATGTAGTTTGTTCAGCCAATGCATCTACTCAAATGAATGTAAGAAACTGTAATATGATCTATATTCCAAATTCATTTTCTCCTTATGGATATAATACTGTATTTAAACCTTTAGGAGAAATTAAATCTGCAAAAAATTACTCATTCCAGATTTTCAACCGATGGGGACAACTGATATATGAAACAAATGACCCTGAACAAGGTTGGGATGGAAAACTAAATGGAGAGTATGTTCCTCATGGAGCCTATATCTATTATCTGAACTTTGATAATGTAGATGAAAAATATGAGAAAGTTGGAACAGTAACTATTCTTTTGTAAGGAATAATTAAAAACATTAAAAAAAGGAGAACTTAAAAAGTTCTCCTTTTTTTATGAAAAAATTTTTTTACCCAACTTTATTTTAAATAAGATATAACTTAAACTCAAGCTAACTAACAAATAATACTTACAAGGTCTTCTGGCTGCTATTTAAAATAATGCTCTCCCAGATGTTTGCGAAATTCGTCTCTCAATGCAGGTAAATTTGGTTTATGATTATACAATGATGTTATATATTCTTTTGATTCGGTTTGCATGGTTTTAATCTGAATCATCAGTTTCAGTATTTCAGCCATTTTACTGTATGTTTTTCTGTTCTTTTCTAAAGATTTGAGATAATTATCACAATTATTTTTTATCATCCTAAAGCACACATTGGGATAAATATTTAAGATAGGTTTTAAAACGATATTAAAATCAAAATATTTTGATAATTTTTCTTTCTCAATTGCAAAATTCAGAATATCAGCATATCGTACTTCAATTTCAAGAAGACTAATGTAAAATGCATCCTTATATTCTGTATTTAAATTATCAACAAAAGTAATTTTTTGTTCTTCTGTAAAATAGTTTCTAAGAAGATAATAATGAGTAATACTTTGTTTATATATCGTATAGTACTTTAGTGCCTGAACATACAAATTCTCTTGTTTTTCCTTGTCAAGATTTTCAATTAAATAAGAACTTACAATCTCAGGAAATTTTTCAAAAGCCAACTTGGAAATACGATTAAAGTTTTCTGTATCATCTTTTGATTTATACTTTTCCATTAATTGCATTATAATGCTTGAATTAAGTTCAGCATAGGTTTCTGCATTTTCTATCCAAAGAGATTCATTTTCTGTAATTTCTGCAATTTTTAATAATACAAAAGCCATTGAGAAACACTCAAGATCATTCTCCTGAATAAGACTGAAAAGGTAATGTGCGGTTTCTTTGTTGATTAACAAAATTTTAAATAAGCCTTCAAAAGCATCCATTTCATAGATAATCTCTGAATCCATAAGAGAATCATTTTTATCTAAAAATAGATTGAAACGTTCAAAGATAACATCAAAAACCTCCTTAATCTGCTCTTCTGATTTAATGATTTGTTCAATTGCTTTTAATATAGTGTCAAATACTTCTAAAAACAAGGTAAACACTTCATCATCATAATCATTATAAAAAATTTCGTATTCATTGTTGTTAATTTCAGGTAGATTCTGTATTCCTTCATATAAACCTAATACTACATTAATGCCATCAATTAAATTACCTTTTCGGATATAATTTATGGCTTCATTGACAAAAGGATTTAAGACATTTCTTATTGCTTCATAAGCTTCATCAATATTTCCTTCATCATCGTAATATCCACCATCATAAGGATTGTAACTGTCAGCTATATCATCAAAATCAATACAAGAGAGTTTATCTCTCACATTTTCAGCTATTTTATCAATTTCCACATAAAAAATAGTTTTGCTGTCATCATATTTTTTCTCAGTAAATTTTACAAACTGATTTTGTAAATCCGTATCTTTTTTTAATAATTGAGTGAGAAAATTAAGTTTTACCAATGTATCGGTATTTATATAGCAATCATTAAATGAATCAGTAATAACAGAATTTTCTGTAAAAATATTTTCTGATTTCTCAAAAACATCTCCTTTTAAAACTGCTAATGCCAAAGCAACTGAATGTTTGCAAATACCTTCATAATCATAAGGACAATCGCAGAAAAAATCCAATTCATTTTCTGAGGTATCAAGATACACAGAATAAAGCGAGGAGCCTTTTACAGTACTTTCATAAACATTTCCTTTTTTAACAATTTTATTTACAAATCCTCTATTATAATATTCTTCTCCCTTTTTATAACTACTCTGGGTTGCAAGATCCATAATATCTTCTAAATCAAAAGTAATCATATTTATAGTTTTTTAATTAATGAATATTTTCAATGTTTTCTTAAATTTATTCTGAATTAACTTCACTCTCCAATTCTTTTATTCTTTCCTTAAGTTTTGAAATTTCAAGTTTCTGAGTGAATATCATAATCAGCAATGCAGAAAATTCTAAAAACCAACCCAAGCCATTATATAATTCATTACAAACAATGTTTTTATTTCCTATTATCATCCCTGCGAAAAAAAGGAGAATCGGTAAAACTTTAACAATTATATCTTTTGCTTTCATAATGTTGTAAATTATCTCAATATTGTAACACTTCCTTTGTGTTGAGTTGTATTTTGTTTAAAATCATGCAGATTTAAAATATAAAAATAAACACCATCCGCACATGCATTGCCATGATTATGCATAGTTCCATCCCATAAAATTGCAACATCCTTTGTTTCAAAAACCAACACACCCCAACGATTAAACACTTGCAAATAATAGGATTTATAGTTTCTGGCTATGATTTCAAATTTATCATTTATACCATCAGCATTGGGTGTAAAAATATTAGGAATCTTTATTTCAGGATTAAGAGTATCAGGATTCGGATTGGGAATGGGAGGATTAATATTTGGAAGACATAATTTAACACAATTGGTATCAGGGACAAAACGCCATAAATCAGCTAAAAAATTACTATACGTTTGTCCTCCAAACATCCATAGATTTCCTTGTTTATCCATCCAGGCTCCACTACCTCCTCTTCCCCCCGGTTTATTATTTGGAGAAGAAACCTGATAATTTCCATAAACTACTGTTTCATTATTATAAATTGATCCATTTATTCTGATCCATTTATTATTAAGATATTCATATCTCCATAAATCAGATAATGTTCCAAAAAGCGGGGATGTAATAAATCCTCCATAAATCCATAATCCACAATCATCTGTCCAACACTGACGAGCTTCAAATCTACTCATTGGAGCTTTTTCAGTATAAGGAACACATAAATTACCGTATGAACCTAATGAATTAAATAAATTATCCCCTGAAATCCAAGTCCAAATATTTGAATCAACATTATATTTCCAGATATCATTCAATAAACCACTACCAGTAGAAGGTTCTGTTATATTATTTCCAGAACCAAAAAAATAAAAATTATCTGTTTTATCATAAAATGATGTATAAGAACACCTACCTCCGGGATTATTAGTTGAATCAATTACACCTTTTTGTCCAAAATTTATTGGTGTGTTTGGAGTTGCATTACCAAAAATCCAAGTCCATTGATTATTAGAAATATTATATTTCCACAAATCATTATAATATTTTCTTTGTAAAATATCGTGATAAAATCCACCATAAAACCATAAATTATTATATTTATCCACCCATGTACAATTATTTTCTTCAATTGGAGGAGGGCAATTATTTGATGAAGGAACACCTTTTATTCCATAATCAGTCACATAATTAAATGAATTTGATCCACTTTCCCAAGTCCATTGATTTATGATACTCCCCAAAAATAGGACATATAGTTAAGATAATTGTATTACCTTTATTTAAAAATTTTATGTCAAAAAACAGAAGAAAATTTACAAAAGAATTTAAAGCAAAAGTTGTTTTAGAATCTTTGAAAGAGCGAG
>CAIZXK010000544.1 GCA_903936865.1 uncultured Bacteroidales bacterium
CATATTTTGAAAAAGTAAACGATAGACTTGTCCTTAAAATTGCACTCAATAAGAAAAGACGAGCGTGGTTCTCAGGGTTGTGGAACTTTTCTAATGGATATCAATTCCCTTTTCAATTTCCTATTGCGTAATCTGGGTTAATATTATAACCGCAAAGGAAGGGGAGTTTTAAAGTTTTTAAAGTTAAAAAGTAGTGCCTAAAGTACTTGGTGTTATCTGTTATTCAGTTGCTCAATTAATAATAAGGCTTGCACTGCTTTCTCCCACCACTACTTTATACAATCCTTTTTTATAGGCTCTGGTATCTAAAGCTGTTTGGCTGCTGCCTTTGGGCAGTTTTTCCTCATATACCAATTGCCCCAGTATGTTGTATAGTTGCAGCATTATGCCTTTTTCTGCTGTTGGGTAAGTTATGGTAGTTTGGGTAGTGGCTGGGTTGGGATAAACCTTCAGCCTTCCATCCCCAAGCTGCAAATATGGCAAATCTATAATCCCCACATTCTGCGGATCGGGTGCATAACCGTTGCTATCCGTTTTTACTATCCATATCTGCTGGTATGGCACTTGTGTATCGCTGCTTACCCAGCCACAGGCGGTTATGCCTCCATCTGCATTAAGCACATTATCTAACAATGTGTTTTCATCTGCAAGATTATTTTTTATGAAATATTTTTTCTTCCAAAGACTGTCGCCATTTGCATTAAATTTAAACATAAAAGAGTAGAAGTAATTATCATAACCTTTATCTGATTCTAATCCCATTACTATAAAATCATTATTGGGTAGAACCTGTATTTTAGCCACGTTTAAATCCAGTTTTAAAGTATCGTAAAATTTACTCCAGATTATATTACCGTTAGGAGTATACTTTATCACATTTAAACGGGCAGTCCAATTTTCATTAAAGGGATAAGTATAGGTAGAATAACCATAAGCATATAAATAATTACCATCATTTGAAAAAGCTACTACTCCACTGCCATCATATTCGTTACTCCCAAATATTTTTACCCATTTAAAATTCCCAACACTATCTGTTTTTAACAAATATGGATCCCCATCTTTAAATGCACTTGAACTTGCAAATCCATTTATTAAGAACCCTTTATCAGGTGTTTCCAGAATTCGAGCTCCTCCTCTAATATTTGCATAAGAAATTGTTTTTTTCCATAACAAATTACCCAGGCTATCAGTTTTTACAATTAAAATACCCAGATTTAAAGGTGTAATTTCCTTTGAACCAACAAATATTAATCCGTTATCTGATGTTTCTTTCACTTGTCTTAATGCTTCCCAATAAACTGTATCGTTGGGTATAATTTTAGTCCAAAGCGTATCCATATTGGCATCAAATCTTATCATAAAATGCTCAGGATTATGATTGGCTGTATCCATATTACCAATATAACAATAACCTCCGCTTTTTAATTCAATTAATGAAGATATATTGTAGTAATAATTCCAGCCAATGCGTGTAAAACTTCTGATTTTACTTATATTCCCTGCTGAATCTATTTTGTAAAAAAACAAACTTTGGTGGTTATTATTTATAGTATCGAAACCTCCACCTGCGGCAACATAAGAATTTCCCAATGCTGCTATTGAAGATAACATAAATGGGGCATTGGGATTATTAGGATAGGGTGAAAAGGTTTTGTTAAAAGTAGTAGTCTGACTATTAGTATTTAATCCCAATATTAGAAGAATCATAATTGCAATGTTCTTTTTCATTTTTTTAATATTATAAGGCTTAGTACCTTAAAATATAAAGTACTAAGCCTTTGTATTTATATTATTGAATTACAATTTTTGAACTATTTACAACTTTTCCATTATTATACAAAGTAACTATATAATTACCTTTGGTATAATCTTTAAGTGTAATAAGCAATTCATCTTTAGGCTTATTTAGTTCTTTTTCATAAACTGTTTTTCCTAAAGCATTACAGATTATCAATCTTAATCCATTAATATTGTTGTTAATTTCATAGGAAACTACAATATAATCATTGGCAGGATTGGGTCTTAGCTTTAAGTATTGCTTATCGGCATTGATAGCAGTTTTATTAGCTTTAGCTGCAGTTGATGACTTTTGTTCTATATTTTCGTTAACATAGATAGGTTCAGAATATATATAGCTTTCGTCGTAATGCATACGTATGGCTCTGGCTAAGGAGCCGGGCAAATCCTCATCAGTTTCGCTCAATTCAATAATTCTGCTCTGGTCAATATTTTCCCAGCTATCCGTAGCTGAATATAATTGTATGATATACGGAACAATCTCTCTCATTTTATAATACCTGCTTATTTCCAGATCGTTTTCGGGTAATGCAGATTCCATATTTTCCAGAATAGTGTTGGCAGCCGTAAATTCGTTATTGGCTATTTTGGCAAAAACCAACTCATAACGACTATCAATATCGGATTCGGTAACTAAAAGCTGTTGCAGGTTTTGCATGGCATTGGCAGAAGTATCAGCCAGATAGTATTGTTTCAGCAAATCGAGATAAGTTTTGCGTTCGCCGGCATAGTATGAAACATCGGCTTCCAATTCTTCGCGTGGCGAAATTACTTCTAACCCCTGCTCCAGTTCCTGTATCCATTCTTCAGGAAACGGATTATAACGTGCCAACAATGCATCCATAACTTCACCGGAGCTTACTGCCTGCGGATTTGCTAATAAAATAAGTTTAAGCATCAGCGGTGGCAAAGCGTCTTCGTTTTGTATAGCTGCAATCAGTACTTCATCTGACAAATAGGGCGATGCCGCCATTAATTCGTTATACAGCGTATAGGCTTCCCAGGGATAAGCCAGTTCAGTTGTTTGAACCAAACCAGGTGTATTGCCACCGTCAACCCATATTTGTAATATCAGTTTAGCTGAATTATAGTTAAGCGTGTTTAGCCCAAAATCCTGCAGTAAAGAAGAAAGGCTGCGAGGTGGTAAATTGCCTGCAACCGCAGCAATAGTCGGGCAGGAAAGTGCTTTGTTAAAAATAGCAAGCGGTTCATTAGATAGTGTTATATTTGAACTAATGTATTGTGGTACCCATAAATTATTGGGATTACCCAAATCATTATGATGAAAATATTTAATAGGCTGTCCCATATCATTGTCGAAATCGGGTGTTCCGGTAGTAATAATTTTTGAGAAACGATTACCTGCCGGTTTTCTATCTTTATCTGGGTCACTTGGATTACTAACTCCAGCACCTTGCCATTTGGAAATACCACTTTGAGAATGAACTACCGCAATATCCTGCCTGTTATTGATATAATCGTTGCATTTAATTTTTAAACCATCGGCAGTTGAATTAATACCATTGTTATTTTGAGCTATTGTAGCAGCGTATCTGATGTTCTTGAGGGTATTGTTGTAAATGGTGTTTAAAGCACTGCCCGAGTTATTAATTATCATACCCACCGAAGCTCTTTTGGCATAATCGGTTCTATCGAACAGATTGGCTTCTACCGTATAACCACTGCATGTAGATAAATATAAGCCATAAGCACCTATATAAGAAACCTGATTATAAGGTTGTAAGTCAACTGATGGTATTTTAAAAGTATTTAAAGTAAAAGATGCATTATCCATATTAGAAGTACAAACTCCTCTGTAATTATTGTCAAAGATAGTATTTTTTACGGTAATATTTCTGGTTTTAACAGAATTTGTTGCAAAAATACCATAATCGAGGTTAATAAATTCAGATTTTGAAATATATTGTGACGGACACGGAGCACCCACCATTGGCATAGGATCATTGCATCTTTCGCAAATCGTGTAAACAGAGTTATAACTCTTAATACCGTATCCGTTAGGATTCATATGTTGGTTTATTACCGGTATTTTATTTTCAAACTTACAACCAAAAATATTTAATTTATACACATTATTTAATTCAACAAAATGTTGGAAAGGATAAGTTGTGGCATCATGATATAACTGGTTTGTAATAAAGTTGCCATTCATAAAATAACTTTTTTCAATTTTCATATTTCCTGAAAATTCATTTACAACTATAGCCTTTTGATTATTTATAAAATTAGCATTATCCATATAAATTACACCCCCACCTATATTATTAATTCCAACAATGGCATCTTTTATAGTCCCATTATTTTTAATTTCGATAATGGAATGATAGGCTTCGGTAAATGTATTGAGAGATTCCAAATAACCTGATATTACAACACCATTCCACATTTCATCAGGGCATGCTTCCAACACTCCACCATCCAGTATTAATCTTCCTCCTATATCAATAGTTAAAGTTGAGTTAGGAATAAATCTTACATTAGATTTAATGGTCAAAGTTTTTCCCGCACTAATTGTAATATTTGATACATATCTTGCAGTATTCCATTCTGTAGTTGCAGGTGATCCTACACCAATTGTAATATCCGGCTCTGGCGATCCGTTCAGGCATAAAATATCAGTATCCCAAATACCTCTGCCTAAGGTTGCTGCACGAAGTTTGTTGGTTCTGTATGAAATTTCAATATCAGTAACTATACATCTGGGCAGGGGATTAGTAGGACTATTTAACAGATGCCAAGTAGAAGAATTATCTTCTGGGTCTCTGTAATACACACCCACATCAGTGCCTATAAATAATAATCTTTTCCCGCTTTCATAAAAATACTTTATTGTGTTAACTGGTGCTGAATTAAGGCCTAGTGAATAATCAGACCAAGTATTTCCACCATCTGTGGAATGCAATACTCTTTCTATTCCGTTTTGTGGATAATATGGATCTCTGTGGAATTGATTTAAAGTAAGCCAAAGTTCGCAACTATTGGTTGGATTAACGGCAATATCGGTAATACCATTATAGGCCAATGTATAATCACCCCATGGTATAACATATTGAGTTATATCCTCCCAAACTCCTGCAACACGCCTCCAAAGTTTTCTTTGCGGCAAAGTACCGTAGTTTTGCCCATTATCACCAAGCCACCAGGTTGGATCTGCATAAGCCAAATATATTCTCTCACCACAAACGACATTTTTAGTAACTTCAAAAGCTTGTATATTCCTGCTGAAATTTGAAAAAGTACCACCGGGTAAGTTTGATATATTAGACCATGTTCCAGAATTTCCATTATTATTTGAATACCACAAATCATGTTTTCCTAAATATACTCCATTTGAAAAATCAGGACTTGGTTCAATTGGAGGATAATATCCAGTAATTTCCTGAATATTACCCTGTAAATTAAAAGACGGACAAACCAATGCTGGATTTGCAATAGGTGCCGCTGTATATGCAATTCCGGTTGTTGTATTATGGAAATCACCTGATGATAAATGGGCAGCATAACCGGGTGCACTTACATCCCACCATGATGTAAAATTATATATTGTGGACGGATTATTTTCATTTACCAAACTGCTCCCTCCATCTTCCCAGTAAAACTGATTCCATTCATTATTATTGGCACCCTGTTCAAAATGCCATATTCCATTTCGAATAGAACTTGCAACTATAACATCACGATTGTCGGTATGAGTAGTAGTAAGGTTTGCAAATTGATTAATTGCAAGTCCTTTGCCATTTATATTATACAATGAGTTTACTTCATTTGTTGATATACCACCCTCATTACCTACAAAAATTTTTATTAAATCATTGTTTCCTCCCTGATAAAAAATTGACCTTATTCCATTATGACAATATTCATTTTTGTTAAAATTATTATTGTTTAATATGTTTTCATTATTCATAGATATTACATCAGGTGGTGTAGCCGTTAAATCAATTTTAGTTACATTAAAACCACCGACATACATAATCTTATCATTAACAACTTCAAATGCATCGTATCTATAACCAAAACCATTAAAAAAACCACCTATTGTTGAACTGGTTACATAAGATTCTTCAGGATAAAGCGAGTGAAAAATATGTTCTTTGGTAAGTTTATTATTTAAAGTTATGGTTGATGTAATTTCATCTATTTTAAAAAAAGCTGATTCTGAGTTTTTATGTTCGTCATAAGCTATATAAAATTTATTTCCATAATCTTCTACAGCTGCATTGTCAATTATTCCCCCATAAGCAGAGATTAAATCAATCCGCGTCCAATTAAAGATACCTGAAAAAGGAGATGTATTATTATGTAAACAGTAGTATACCTCTGCATTTATGGTTACTGAAGAATTTTCACCCAACCCATCGGTTGTTAAGCAAATATTATAACCACTTGCATTTTGAAAGATTTCAAAATCTCTGATTTTTCTGCATAGATTATAGGAAAAAATGGATTGAGTTTGAATACTGGCACAAGTAGGCTTTGTAAGATTCGGTGAATTTACGCCTAATTCAAATAATGTATTATAAGCTGAGGTACTAGTATTAAATACTACTAATCGTTTGCCAATAGCTGCATATAAATTATTCTGAAAGAATATAATTTTCCATGCCATGTTTTGATAATACGTGCCAGAATTTGCTAAAATATAAGAATTATAAGCAGGTAACTCAAACCAAGAAACTCCTCCGTCTGTTGATTTTAAAATAGTAGCACCATGCCCAAATAATAAATCAGTATTTGGTAAATAGGTAGTAATATAAATTGCATTAATTTGATTTGTTAATGAATTATAATCTACTGCAATTGAGCTAACACCAAATCCAGCGGCAGCCATATAAGTAGGATTTGATGTATTATAACTATCAGAAATATTCTGCCAGTTAAAGCCCCCGTTTGTTGTTTTCCATAAACCTGATGTTTCAGTACCTATTAAAATAAAATTTTTATCGTTAGGATTTGACCAAATAGCGGTAACTGTTCCTAAATTTTGAGTTCTATATACATCTGGCGTAATTAACATCCATTTAGAAGGCAGGGTAATAGCTGTTAAATCTTGCTGATATGTCAAAAGAGAGCTGTCATTCATAGCATTTAACACATCTTTTAATTTGCCGGGCTGCGAAGTTCCATCAATATTCGCTCTATTTCTCCAGAAATCTTCCCATCTTTTAAAAGCCATTTTTTCAAGCGGATTTAAAGAATCCATTTCGGGATGTGCATCAAAATAGGCATTGGCTCTTTGTTGTACAACTGGGAAAATTGCATCAGGTGAACTTAATTCGCTGATATGCCATTGACTGGTGTCAGGCGGATTCTGCTGTGCCTTCACAGGCATGCAAATTGCTGTTAATGCTATCAGTAAGCATAACAACCTTAATAGTTTTGTAATTGATTTTTTCATTGTTTATTGTTTTAGTTATTAAATTTACCTGCAATCTTTTCGCAGGTTATCTTTTTTCTTTTTGTTAATGCTTATTCGTTATTAAGTTACCAACTTCAGACTCCGCTCAGTGACCGCACATTGAGCGGAGTCGAAATCGCACATTGAGCGGAGTCGAAATGGGTCTCTATATCAAAGCAATTTCCACATCCGCTCCTTCGGTGGCATCCTTGTTTACAAAAATCAGCTGCTTGTTGGCCGGTGCTCCCAGTTGGGTGGCGGTAATTTCCAGTTCGTCGCCGGCAGCTATTTCTGTTAGCTGGCTGGGCTGTGCTGCATCGGGGGTGGGAGCTGCATAAAAGAAAATACTAATCGTGCTGTTGTTCATTATCAGTAGGGTGTCGGTTGGGGAAAAGCTAAAATCGGCTGTTTTCGAGATGGA
>CAIZXK010000545.1 GCA_903936865.1 uncultured Bacteroidales bacterium
GAAAATCCTGTAACGACAAGCTATAGTTCAGCAGGTATTTATAACTATACTACTGCAAATAATTATAATAAAATACTATATAATAAAATATTAAATGGTTATTATGGTATTTATTCTTATGGAAGTGCAGCTGTTACTAAAAAAGGAATAGAAATTATCGGAAATGATATTCAAAATTTCTATTATTATGGAATTTACTGTTATTATAATGATAGTTCTTCTGTAATCAGAAATACTGTAACTTCATCTACTTCTACTTCAACCTACAATTATGGTATCTGGATGTATTATTGTAATAATAAAATTAAAGTTACCTATAACAAAGTTGCACTAACAACAACCGGTGCATATAAATATGGCATTTTATTACAGAACTGTATTGCTACAGATTCAACGAAGGGTATTGTTGCAAACAATTTTTCTTCAGTTCTTAATGGTGGCACTTATGCTTATGGTATAAGATTATATACCTGTACTAATTTTGATGTAGTGTTTAATTCTGCAATAACTAATGGTACAAGTACTACTGACACCAGAGCATTAAACATAACAAGTGCATGTACTTTGATTAAATTATTTAATAATAATTTACAAAGTAATAGATACCCATTTCACATTGAATCTAACTCATCGATTACAGCATCAAATAATAACAATATTTATGGTACTGGTACTGCATTTGCTGTATGGAATGGAACTCCTTATGCTAATTTAGCAGCATTAAAAGCGGCTTCATTAAAGGATTCAAATTCAGTTTCAATTAATCCCATGTTTATTTCTAATACCGATCTTCATATTTTAACTACTTTATTAGCTCAAAAAGGAAGACCAATTGCTGGTATTGTTGATGATATTGACGGTACTTTAAGAAATACTACTGCTCCTGCAATTGGTGCTCATGAAGTACAACTAATTGCAAATGATGCTGGTGTAACTTATATTGCTCAACCAGGTGCTGTTGAAACAGAAGGTTCTACACTACCAGTAAAAGTTGCTATAATGAACTTTGGTACAAGTCCTATTACCTCAATGCAGGTTAGCTATAAAATTGGAAATGGAACTCCTGTTGTTTATCAATACACAGGTAATCTGGCTTCTTTAGCCACAGATACTGTTTATTTCCCATATATGGTAGTACCAGCCGGAAATCAGACAATTTGTGCTTATACTACTTTAACTGGAGACATTAACAGTTTTAACGATCAAACTTGTAAAAACTTCTTTGGAACACCACTTTATGATGCTCAGATGATTAGAATTCTACCTTTAGCTGAGGGTTGTGGTTTAACAACTGATACAGTTATTGTTTTAATTAAAAATAAGGGTATCAATGCAATAAACAATGGCTTCTTTGTTAATTTCCAGAGAATTGGAGAACCAAATGTAACTACAGAATATGTATCTACTACAATTAATCCAAATGATAGTTTGTATTATGCATTTAATACTCCGTTGGATTTATCTGTTACAACACTTGATTCTAATTATCATATCAAAGCATGGGTAATATTATCACAGGATAATATTCCTGGTAATGATACTGCATTCAGAGATGCAAAATCATTACATACTCCACCTGATCCTTTGGTAAACAATATAAGTATTCCTTTTGGAACAAGTGCTAATTTGGTGGCTACATCTGTAACTAACGATCCTTTGTATTGGTTTGATGTACCAGCTGCTGGAACTTCAATCTTTAACGGTGGTAATTATATTTCTCCATATTTATATGCAACTGATACATTCTATGTTGAAGCAAAAACAGGATTCTCAGCTAATATTACTATTACTGGTGGAGTTACTCAAACTACTCAGGGATGGCCGTTCTATACTTTCTATATGGATTCAAGAACAGAAATGCTATATAAAGCAACTGAGCTTTTAGCACAGAATTTAGTAGCTGGAAGTATCACTTCAATTGCATTTGACATTAACTCAGTTGGTTCACCTGTAATGAATGGATTCAATATCAAAATGCAGAATTACACACCAAATACGTTGTCAGGATTTAATTCAACTGGCTGGACTACTGTTTATTCAGGTTCTTATGCTCCACCTGCAACAGGATGGCAAGCTATTCAGTTGCAAACTCCTTTTAATTGGGATGGTGTAAGTAATGTGCTGATTAGTATTTGTTTTGATAATTCTTCTTATACAACCAATTCTTTGGTTAATTCAAGTAATGTTCCTGGTTGTGTATATCATGCTCATAACGATTTATCAGCAGGAAATGGTTGTACTGACATTGTATCAGGTGCAGTTTATGCTGATCGTCCTAATATCAAATTAATCGCTAATGTTGCTGGTTGTGCCAGTCAGAGAATACCTGCAATTGTAAATGTTGGACCTCAGTCTCCTAAAGATGCGGGGGTTATTGAAATTGTTACTCCTTCAACAGCTGTTAATTTAACTAACCACGAAACTGTTAAGGTTAAAATTAAGAATTTTGGTTCAACTCCTATCTATGGATTAACCATGAAATACAAAGTTGATAATAACATTGCAATTTCTCAAATTCTTACTGATACTATTCCAGCAAATGATACCATTGAAAAATCATTTACAGTGTTGGCTGATTTAAGTTCAAGTACACAGCCACAAACATTTGTATTGAAAGCATGGACTTCTTTAACCAATGATGCTACTGCTTTAAATGACACCTGTAAAAAAACAGTTATTAACAAACTACCTGTTTACTGTCCATCTTCAGCTACTTATACAAGTGATATGGATCTTGTTAATGTTACTTTAGGTAATATCAATAACACTTCAGTACCAATAGGAAGTTTGTACACTGACTTTACAACAGTTGCACCTACTAACCTGCAACCAGGTATGACTTATCCAATATCTGTAAGTTCAAATTTTGTACCACCAAGTACATATTCATACGCAGCTTGGTTAAATGTATTTATTGATTTTAATCGCGATGGTGTTTTTGACACAACTATTGCAAGTGGAGAAAGAGCTTATGCTGGTAGTTCTTCATCGTTCAATACTGTAACTGGAAATATTACTGTTCCATTCATGGCTAGTCCCGGATTAACAAGAATGAGAGTTGTATTAAATGAAAATGGTAATGTTAATAGTACAGGTCCATGTGGTTTCTATTTATGGGGTGAAACAGAAGATTATACTGTTAATATTATTCCTCCTATTCCACATGATGCCGGTATTGCACACATGAATAGTATGGGAACTTATTTGCCATATTATACTACAAACAGTCAACAACCACAATTCTTCATCAGAAATTATGGTAGTGATTTATTGACAAATGCAACAGTTAAAGTAAATATCAATGGTACTATTAATTCTCATAATTATGCACCATCAATTCCTCTAATCTCTTTAGGAATGGATTCATTAACTGATAATATGACAATTCAATCAGGTTTGAATCATATAACTGCATATACAGAATTAGCTGGCGATACTAATTATATGAATGATACAATTCATAGAAAAGTATTTAAAGAATTTGCAACTACTCCTCCTTATTTCGATAATTTCGAAACAAATGAGTATTTCTATGCTATTGATACTATGGAATATGGTTATCCAATAAATAATTTATGGAAACAAGGTATTCCTAATCCAAACATTGTACCTCCAGCTCCAAGTGCATCAAAAGTATGGGCAACTAATCTGGATACAAATTATACTGCTAATAACACAAGTTATTTATATTCTCCTGTATTCCTTATTAATCCGATGCAAGCAGATTCATTGAAATTCTGGCAATGGCGTCAAATGGGAACAGGTGCAACTGCTCAATTGCAATACAAAAGCACTTCAGGCTCATGGGTTCCACTAGGCAGTTTCAACGATGTAAATGCAACTAACTGGTATAATGATTCTTTAGGTGGAATTTGGAAAAACAATACGAATGGTTGGGTTAACTCTACATATAAATTAAGCAATCTAACAAATTTAGGATCAACAGTTCAATTCCGATTTGTATTTAAAACTATTAATGCTACTCCTTTACAATATGGATGGGCAATTGATAATTTTGAAATGACGTTATTACCTTTACCTAATGATGCTGGTGTTATCAATATTGTTACACCTACTGCTACTTCTTCTGTTGGTGATAGTGTTTTAGTTAAAGTTACAGTTAAAAACTTCGGTACAGATCCATTAACAAATATTCCTGTTAAATATAAAGCCAGTACAGGTAGTGCAGTTGTTTCTGGAATCGTTACCGGACCTTTAGCTTCAGGTGCTAGTGTAGATTATCAATTTACTCAGAAATATGCGGTTGGCATTTCAAGTTACAGTATTTGTGCTTATACAAATGTAACTGGTGATATTTATATACAAAATGATACATCATGTAAATCAGTGAATGTAATTCCTGCATTAATTGATGTTGGTATTACAGAAATCATTGATCCTATCGCAGTTGTTGTTTCAGGTCAGGCAATTTATCCAAAAGTTAAAATCAAAAACTTTGGTTCTAATCCTCAAACATCAATTCCTCTTTCTTATCAAAGAGGTACTGCAACTCCGGTAACTGGAACATGGACTGGTGCTGCTTTAAACTTAGGTGATGAAGTTATTTATACTTTTACTACTCCATTTAATGTACCTATTGGAACTTCATTTGCATTCTCATCATTTACAACATTAGCAAACGATGCTTATTCGCCAAATAACAAGACAAGTAAATCTGTGTTAATTTGTAATGTAACTGCTCCAACATCAATTGTTGGAACTGCAAATCCTGATTTCGGTCAAACTGGTGTTCAATATACAGCTGATAGCGTTCCAAATGCTACTTCATACAATTGGACATATACTGGAACGAACTATACTATTAATGGAAATGGTACTAGATTTATTACCATTGATTTTGCTAGTAATGCTACTACTGGTCAGTTATCAGTTACAGCTTCAAGTGCTATATGTACAAGTGATCCTACTAATTTCTCAATAACAGTTGGTGTAAACGAAATAGATGGAAGCAACTTCTGGCTTGGTCAGAATATGCCTAACCCAACTACAGGTTTAACTAATATTGCTTATAGTTTACCAAGTGCAGGAGAAATCAGGTTTAATATTGTAAATCTTTATGGTCAGTCAGTTTACACATTCCGTAATGTTATGGAAAGTGGAAGACATTTGATTGACTTGAATGTTAATGATTTATCTGCTGGCGTTTATTACTATACCATTGAATTTAAAGGCAAACGTCTTGTTAAGAAAATGGTTGTCAATAAATAGTTTTATAATTTAAATATCTTTAATAAAGGCAGCTTAACGGCTGCCTTTATTGTTTGAAAATATTAATGAAAAAAGTTTTGTACATTTCAGAAAAAATAGTAATTTTGCAGTCCTTTAAAAAATAAAGTATTCACATGCTTTTTATAATTAAAGAAATTTCATAATGATTATTCTCCCTACTTTTTGGGAATGTATAAATAAAAAAATATTTAGCGATGAAAAGAACATTTCAACCATCAGTCAGAAAAAGAAGAAACAAACATGGTTTCAGAGAAAGAATGGCTTCTGCTAACGGCCGTAAAGTTTTAGCTGCAAGAAGAGCTAAAGGAAGAAAAAAACTAACCGTTTCTGACGAAAAAGGCGACAAAAGACATTAAAATTTAGAAGTTTTAAAAACTTTCCAAATTTACTTTTTTAAAATAACAGTGTAATTTTATTATTGCTCTGTTATTTTTTTTGTATTAAAGGAATAAATACTGAAGTTTTTTTACTGTATTCAATAAATTCAGGATTGTTCTTATATTTTTCTTCTAACATTGGAACACCTGATACATATCTTAACAAAAAAGTAATTAATAAAGGACTTATTAAAAGATAAATATCCCCAGTATTTTCAATTCCAGCTATTGCCAATCCCCACCATAATAATGCTTCACCAAAGTAATTGGGATGTCGTGAATATCTCCATAAACCTATTGTAATAATTTTACCTTTATTCTTTTTGTTTTTCTTGAAATTTAGCAACTGATAGTCTGAAATAGTTTCGAAAAGGAAACCAATAAAAAAAATGCTAATTCCTATATAATAAAAGTAGGATAATTCGTTGATTGCTCTATAATTGAATTTTATAATAGGTATTGAAATCAACCACATAATAAAACCTTGTAACATAAATATTTGCAAGAAACTTCTTAAATAGAAATATTTCCATGTGTTCCTCCAGTTCTTATATCTGAAATCTTCATCTTTACTATGATTTCTGATAAAGATATGAATACTTAATCTAAATCCCCATAATAGAATTAATGCATTAAAAAGATTGGTAGCAAAATAATCAGAAATTTTAAAATTACTTGAAAAAAGCATAATTAAAATAAACCCTATCCCCCAGAAAATATCAACTATTGAATTATTTTTAATTAAAATTGCTAATCCAAATATCAAAGTCATATATCCAACTATAAATAGTCCGCTTTCAAAAAATAAATGTATCATTGTAATTGTTTTTTATACTAAACAATTATTTCACTATTTGTACTTTCTCAACTATATTTTTTCAGATTAAAATATTTTATAAGGGGGTCTAAAAAATAGATTTTTTTGAGGCGAACAAGATTTTTAAATTGTAGTTCATCGAAGAAAATGCAATATTTAAAAGTCCTGATATTTATGAGTTTTGTTGTAAAAAACAAAGAGACTGATTTAAAAAAACCAGCCTCTTTGTTTTGTTTAAAATATAATACTTTTATTTCAAACCTCTTCTTTTTAGTAAAGGTTCAATGGAAGGTTCCTGACCGCGAAACTTTTTATATTGTACCATACCTTCATCATCTCCACATTCTTGTAAGCAATTTTTGCGAAATTTAGAAGCAAGATCTTTATTATAGATATCACCTGAAGTTTTAAATGCATTAAATGCATCTGCATCAAGAACAGCTGCCCATAAATAAACATAATAACCAGCACTATAGCCACCATCCCAAATATGAGAGAAATAAGTAGTTCTGTAACGTGGTAAAATTTCTGGTATCAGACCAATTTTCGCCATAGCTGTTTTTTCAAATTCTTCAACATTTATGTCTTTTGATTCATTTAAATTATGATAATCTAAATCTAATAATGATGCAGCTATATATTCTACTGTTTCAAATCCTTGATTAAATTGACCACTCTTTTGAATCTTCTCAATTAATTTTTCAGGAATAATTTCACCGGTTTTGTAATGTTTTGCATAACTTCTTAATACTTCAGCTTCTCCAGCCCAATTTTCCATTACTTGAGATGGTAATTCAACATAGTCTCTTGGAACATTTCCAGCTGTACGGCTATATTTTCCATCTGTAAAAAGTGCATGTAACCCATGACCAAATTCGTGGAAAAGTGTATTTGTTTCATCCCAGGTTAATAAGGAAGGAATTTCACCGTTTGGCTTGGTGAAATTGCAAACAATAGAAACAACAGGAGTAATTTTTTTACCATTTTCCCAACCAGCATTACGAAAACTTGTACACCAAGCACCACCACGTTTCGATTCACGTGGAAAATAATCCAAGTATAAGACACCTATATGATTACCATTTGATTCTTTTGCTTCATAAACTTCAACGTCTGGGTTGTAAACAGGCATATCTTTTAGTTTTTCAAAAGTAATTCCATATAATTTGTTAGCAGTGAGAAACATTCCATCTCTAACATTTGACAAACTAAAATATGGTTTCATCTCATTTTCATCAAGATCATACTTTTCTTTGCGTACTTTTTCAGCATAATACCACCAATCCCAAGGTTGTAATTTGAATTTCCCTCCTTCTTTATCAATAATTTTTTGCATTTCAACTACTTCTTTTTTAGCAACTGGTAAAGCAGCTTTCCAAAGTTTCATTAGGAATTGATTAACTGCTTCGGGAGTTTTTGCCATGTTATCATCAATTACATAAGAAGCATAGTTATCAAAGCCAAGCAACTGAGCTTTTTTAACACGTAATTTAGCTATTTTAGCAACAATTTCTTTGTTATCGAATTTGTTTCCATTATTTCCTTTCATAAAATAACCTCTATAGAGTTTTTCACGAAGTTCCCGATTTTTAGCATATTGCAAAAAAGGAATCAAACTAGGTTTGTCTAATGTAAACAACCATTTTCCGTCTAGTTTTTTTTCTTTAGCAGCAGTTGAAGCTCCATCAATTGCCCCTTGTGGCAAACCTTCAAGATTTTCTTTTTTATCAATTATTAATTGAAAGTTTTTATTTGTTTCAGCTAAAAGATTTTTGCCAAAATCTAATCCTAACGTCGATAATTCGGAATTTATTTTCTTTAATTCTTCTTGTTTTTCTTTTGGAAGATTAGCTCCCATTCGTTCAAAATCACGAAAATATTTTTCTACAACTCTCATCTGTTGAGCGTCTAAATTCATTTCATTCCGCTTATCAAAAACTGTTTTAATTTTTTTGAATAATTTTTCGTTCATAATTATTTCATCACCATGAACTGAAAGCAAAGGATTAATTTCACTTGCAATAGCTTGCATCCTTTCATTAGAAGATGATTCGGTCAGATTAAAAAACACATTACTTACATTAGCAAGAAATTTTCCTGATTTATCGTAAGCTAAAATAGTGTTTTCAAAATTTGGTTCTGCTGCATTGTTAATTATTGAATCTATTTCTGCATTGTGTCGTTTCATGCCCTCCAAAAAAGCAGGCATATAATGTGAAGTGTCTATTTTATCAAATGGAGGAACTTCAAAAGGAGTGTTGTAAACCAAAAAGAATGGATTATCCGTTTCTTTTTGTTTGTTGCTGTTTTTGCATGCACCTAAAAAAATTAGTGTAATTGCCATTAAAATAACGGTTTTTTTGTTCATGTTATAATTGATTATTAATTAAATAAATATTATTGGAATCAGATGGTAAAAATATGAAAAATATTAATTGAATCTTAATAATTTCAATTAAATTATTAAGTTTTGTTTGTCAATAAATTATTAAAAAAAAAAGGTTGATATCACCTTCTTTCAGGTTGTTTTCTATTCCAATTTATCATTTAAAGATTTAAATCCTTGTCCAATTATTTCATTTGCATTTATTACGGTTAAAAATGCATTTGGATCAATTTCATGTATATAGCTTTCTAGCATAGCTAATTCCCTTCGATTTACAACAGTAAAAATAATTTGTTTTTCAGCACCGTTAAACATCCCTTTTCCTGCAATAATAGTTCCTCCTCTATGGAGATCGTTTAAAATCTTGCTTCTAATTTCTTCATATTTGTCAGAAATAATAAAAAGAGTTTTATCATAACTTATACCTTGCAAAACAACATCAACAACTTTACTAAGAACAAAAATTGTAATCCATGAATATAATGGAATACGCCAATCTCCAAATGCAATTAATCCGGAAATAACTATAGTCGAATCTACTATTATTATTGATTGCCCTATTGGGAGTTTTGTATATTTTGATACAATCATAGAAATTACATCAGAACCGCCACTCGTTGCTTTTGCTTTAAAAATTAAACCAACACCAAATCCAATAACTAAACCTCCGAAAACACACGACAATAGAATATCATCACCTAATTGCAAGGGATCTTTTCCAAAAAAAAGAGAAAGTGTATCTACAAAAATTGCTGTTAAAACAAAAGCTACAACTGTTTTGACACCAAAACGTGGCCCTAATATCTTAATTCCGATAATTGTTAAAGGTATATTGAAACAAAGAGCAATAATACCAACTGGCAAATCCAGAAGATAATGTAATACGATTGCCAAACCATAAATACCACCGGGAACAATTTTATAGGGAGTAATAAAGAAACCATATCCCAAAGCAACAGCAAATGTTCCCAAAGTGATTAAACTGTATGCTTTAAACCATTTTTTTGAAAAAATCTTTTCGTTCTGAACAAATGCCATTTTATCAATATTAACTTGTTACTTTATCCTCTAGTGATTTGAATCCCTTACCCAAAATTTCATTAGCATCCATAACCGTCAAAAATGCATTAGGATCTATTTGATGTATAAATTCTTCCAACATAGCTAATTCCCTTCGACTTACCACAGTAAAAATGATTTTTTTTTCGGCATTGTTAAACATTCCGTTTCCATTAATAAAAGTTCCACCACGATTTAAATCATTCAATATTTTATTACTTATCTCCTCATACTTATCAGAGATAATAAACAATGTTTTATCGTAACTAACACCTTCCAATACAATATCAATAACTTTACCTGTAATAAAAATAACAATCCATGAATACAAAGGAATCTTCCAATCCCTGAATATAATTAATCCAAATAAAACAATTATTGAATCCACATATATCATCAACTGACCCAATGGCATACGTGTATATTTTGCTGTAATCATTGCTATAATATCTGAACCTCCGGAAGTTGCTTTAGCTTTAAAAATAAGCCCTAAACCAAAACCTATTAATACACCGGCAAATACACATGCAAGCAGGATATCATTGCTTAAATCAATAGAACCACCAAGCATCGTTTTTGGATCTTCGCCTACTAAGAAAGTTAGTAAATCCATTAATAATGATGTTAAAACCATTCCAACAACTGTTTTAATACCAAATCGGGGACCTAAAACCTTAATTCCAATCAAAGTTAAGGGAATATTTAAAGCTAACCCAAATAATCCAATTGGAATTTGAGGTATTAAATAATGCACAACAATACCTATTCCATAAACCCCCCCCGGAACAATATGATATGGATTAATAAAAAATACAAAACCAGCTGCTAAAATAAATGAACCAATAATTATTAAACTATAAGCAATAAACCATTGCCTTGAAAATAATTTTTCTTTTGTGATAAATGCCATACTTTTAAATTCTAATTTATTTTTTGATAATCAATATTATAAGTTGAACGCTATTTTAAGATAAAAAGTTTGCAAAATTATAAATTTTAAAAGAATTATCGAAATAAAAACATCATTTTTTTCGAAATATTGAGAGTATATTAAATTTTCTTATTTAGAATGATTCTTTTTAGTGAAACAATGATTTTTTTAAGCATTTTTAATATTATTTTTTTTACTTTTGCGTTATCAAATTATTAAAAAATAATGTAAGACGGTTGTATATTTCACATTATAATACATCTGTCAGAAATACAATAATTTACAAATGCAAGTTAGTTTTAATATTGCGAAAAAACATTTATTTAACATTAATATTTTTGCTAGTGTTGAGAATTTTTCGTTATTTTACAACTTTATTTGCGAGCTTATAAATAAATCTGTTTATTATGAGAAGTAAAATTTTTACGCTTTTACTGCTTTTACTGGGTACTAATAGTATAATATTTGCACAGCAAGAAGCTCAGTTCAGCCAGTTTATGTTTAATACTATGGCATTTAATCCTGGATATGCAGGGAGTAATAATGCTATTTGTTTAAACACGTTTGCACGTCAGCAATGGTTGGGGTTTAAAGATCCTGATGGATCTAATACAGCTCCTCAGACTTTTTTATTCTCTATAGATGCTCCAATAAAATTTCTTCATGGAGGTTTAGGTGCTATAATAAGTAAAGATAAAATTGGGTTTGAAGATAATACGAATGTAAGATTGGCTTATTCTTATATTGTAAATTTAGGAAGTGGTTTTCTTGGTATTGGTGCCGAAGCTGCTTTTTTGGATAAAAAAATAGATTATAGTAAATTTAAACCTATTGATCCGGGTGATCCTGTATTAAATGGAAAAGCAAAAGAAAGTAATTTCTATACAGATTTTGCGTTTGGTATTTATTATAATGTACCAGGCAAATTTTATGCAGGTATCTCTGCTTTAAATTTATCTGAACCTAAAGGTTTTAATTATAAAGATATAAATAATGTTGATCAAAATTCATTTTCTCTAAAAAGAACATATTTTATAACTGGAGGCTATGAATATGTATTTCCAAGTAATCCATCTTTTGAATTAGATCCTTCAGTTTTAATAAAAACAGATTTTGTTTCAGCACAATATGATATTGCAGCAATTTTGAAATATGAAAATAGGTTTTGGGGAGGATTAAGTTATAGGGTTCAAGATGCAGCAACTATATTAATAGGAGTAAACTGGAAAAACTTTAAATTTGGTTATTCTTATGATTTAACAACATCAAATATGGGTGGATCAGGAAAAAGCAGTGGTTCTCATGAATTATTTCTTAGATATTGTTTTAAAATTGAAATACCAAAAACATTTAAAAGTTATAAAAATACAAGGTACTTATAATAAAATTGAAACAATAAGAAAAAAAATTCGTTAAATCAATTCAATTAAAAAATAAGAAAACGAACAATATAATCGTTATGAATTATAAATCGAAATCCAATATGAAAAACGTCCTTTTTTATTTAACTGTTATTTTATTGCTTACAAGCTGTGGCAATTCGGGTAATGGGGAATTAATCGGTGTTCAAGACAGACCAAGGTTTTATCAACCTGATCCTTACGGAACATTATTTATTCCATTAGGTTCCTATACTATGGGAGCCGGAGATCAAGACATTTTCTATGCAAATGTTTATCAGTCAAAAACAGTTACTGTTCCATCTTTTTATATGGATGAAACTGAAATAACCAACAATGAATATCGTCAATTTGTAAATTGGGTAAGAGATTCAATTGCTCATAATTTATTAGGAGAAGGTGGTGTTGCTGATCATTTAATAGACCAAGACGAAAATGGAGAACCAATTGATCCTCCTATGATTGATTGGGATACAGATATCGAATGGGATCTTCCTGAAAACAAGGAATTTTTAGAAGATATGTATCTTCCTGAGCACGAAAGGTTCTATAGAAGAAAACAAATAGATACCCGTAAATTGAATTTCATTTATTATTGGATTGATTTACAAGCAGCTGCCCAAAAAGATTATGCACTTCCTGGTAATTCTGAAGCTGGTTCGTTAATGAATCGTCCTCAAGGTTTAAAAGATCGTTCTGTATATATAAGAAAAGAAGTTATTAATGTTTATCCTGATACTTTGTGCTGGATACATGATTTTACCTATTCTTTTAATGAACCTATGACAAAATCTTATTTCTGGCATCCTGTTTATGATCATTATCCAGTTGTTGGAGTTAGCTGGAAACAAGCTAAAGCATTTTGTGTATGGAGAACAAATTTAATGAATGGATTTCTCGAAAATAATGATGAACCATGGGTAAATGATTTCAGATTACCAAATGAAACAGAATGGGAATGGGCTGCCAGAGGTGGAGCCACTTTAAGTCCATATCCATGGGGAGGTCCTTATATTAGAAATAGTAATGGTTGTTTCTTAGGAAATTATAAACCACTAAGAGGTAACTATATTGATGATGGAGGTCCTCAAACCTTAATTGTTGGTCATTACGCTCCTAATGATTTTGGATTATATGATATGGCAGGAAATGTTGGAGAATGGTGTGCTGATGCCTTTGATGAATCTGCATATAATTTTGCACATGATTTTAATATGTATTATAATTATGATGCCAAGGAAAATGATCAAGCAGTAATGAAACGCAAAGTTGTTAGAGGTGGTTCATGGAAAGATATAGGTTATTTTATGCAAGTAACTGCCAGACAATATGAATATCAGGATACAGGAAAATCCTATATTGGATTCAGATGCGTTCAATCATATTTAGGACGTAAAAAAGGTGATAGTCCTAAAACATCTTCAAATGTTTATAATTAAAAATCAAATTATAAAATCAAATTTTCAAAATAATTAATAATCAATTAATCAACTTAATCAAATTTTATTTTAATAGTTATGGGTATAAGTAATATTGTAAGAAGTAAAGGCTACAAACAATTCATGGCCAAACTTTATGGTATCGGAGCTTCTGTTGTTATTATCGGAGCATTATTTAAAATTAATCACTATCCTTTTGCAAATGAAATGCTTATTGTAGGATTAGGGACAGAAGCGATTATTTTCTTTTTCTCTGCTTTTGAACCTTTACATGTTGAATATGACTGGAGTTTAGTTTATCCTGAATTAGGCGGTATGCTTGAATCTGATCATAAAAAAGAAAAAACCAAAAAAGGTAGTTTAACAGTAACTCAGGAACTAGACAAAATGCTGGCAGATGCTAAAATCGGACCAGAACTAATAGATAGCTTAGGGAAAGGATTACGAAATTTATCCGATACAGCATCTTCATTAGTAACAGTAACTGATGCAGCAAAAGTATCTGAATCTTATGCGACTACATTAAAGACTTCAGCTGAAAAATTAGCTTCATTAAATTCAATTTATGAAATGCAGTTAAAAGCAGCTACCTCTCATATGGAAACAACTGCTAAAGTTCAAACAAATATGGAACAGTTTGTTGGTCAATTGGAAGAATCTTATCAAAATACTGTCAAATATAAAGAACAAGTAGATTCTATAACAAAGAAAGTTACTCAATTAAATAATGTTTACGGAAATATGCTTTCAGCAATGAGCATAGGAAACAAGTAGTTAATAACAAATACATTAAATAACTAATTTAAGCATTAAGATATGGGAGCAACAAATTGTCCGGAAACGCCGAGACAACGAATGATAGGCATGATGTACCTTGTGTTAACTGCATTATTAGCTTTAAATGTTTCAGTTGAAATTATCAACGCCTTCATTATTGTAAATGAAAGTATGGAAACAACGAATGTTAATTTTGGCAAGAAGATAGATGGTACTTACGCAGGATTTGAAAAAGCTTATATCGGGAATCCCGGTAAAGTAAAAGAAAACTATGATAAAGCACAGTTAGCTAGAAAATATTCATTAGAAATGGTTAATTATATTAATAGCTTAAAGTTTGAGTTAATATCAAAAACTGAAGACATTAGCATAGAAGAAGCTAAAAAACTAAATATTAAGGCTATTAAACGTAAAGATAATTACGATACACCAACTACTTTTTTTATTGGAGATTCTCAGGATGGTTCAGCAGGAAAATCAAAAGAATTGAAAGATAAAATTGTTGAATATCGTAAAAAAATGCTAGACCTTGTAAATCCTGAATATAGAGCAAAACTTGATAAAAGTCTTGGTCTTAAAACAGATGAAAAATATGAAGATAAAGATGGTAAAAATCAAAATTGGGAAATGCATAATTTTTATCATACCATTATTGTTGCAACAGTTACTATTTTAAATAAAACAATAGCTGAAGTACTAAATACAGAATTTGATATCGTTAACCAGTTATATGCTGCCGTAAGTGATAAAGATTTTACATTTGATAAAATAGGAGCTAAAGTTATTCCTGTTTCTAATTATGTATTATTAGGTGATCAATATCAAGCAGAAATATTTGTTGCTGCTTATGATACTAAATCAAAAATTTCTGCCGACATAAACGGTGCTACCGTTCAGGGTGATAGTGGTAAAGTAACCTATAAAGTAGGTGCAAGTGCTGAAGGATTAAAGACTTACAAAGGACAGATAAATGTTAGTACACCATTCGGTATTCAAACCCATCCTTTTGAAGGTGAATATATTGTGGCTAAACCAAGTGCCACAGTATCTGCTGACAAAATGAATGTTTTTTATATTGGTGTTGAGAATCCTGTTACCATTTCGGTTCCCGGAATTGCCAACGAAAAAGTAAGACCTCAGATTTCAGGGGGAAGCCTTATTAATAAAGGTGGTGGTAAGTATATCGTTAATGTTACGAAAGGTACACCAGGAGCAAAAGCAATTATTACAATCAATGCTGA
>CAIZXK010000546.1 GCA_903936865.1 uncultured Bacteroidales bacterium
AACATAAGTTTCTTACATCTATTGAAGATTAAGAAGGATTCTTAAATTGAATTCTACAGGACTTTTAAAATTGCTTTCCTCTAATAGTAAAAATGATAAAGCAAAGCTAATAAAAGAATTAAACTAGAGAGGGAAATGATTCAAATTGTGGATTTGCTTTCCAAAAAAGGGGAAAACTATTTTAAGGTAAGATTAACCATAGATAAAGTTAAACAATACATAATCAGTACCGAAATTTACAATAAAAATGGGAGTACCTATATGTATAAAATAAGTAAATTTTTAAGCAATTTAAAAATAGCCGACAGTGAATTTATATTTAAAGTATCTGATTTTCCTAGTGTGGAAGTAAATGATATGAGGTAATTTTAAATTTTAATCACTGATATAGTCCAAGTTTAAGATTTCCAACTTTCTTTCTTAGAACGAGCTCAAAATTAAAAGCTGTAATTAGCAAATTTAATTTAATCAATTTTTCGCAATATTAAATCATCAGTTTAGATTAAAAAAATATACTTGTTCTGGTGTTTTTTATTTTAAACTGTTCGCTGCTCTCTAAAGAAAACATCAATAAAACTATCAGGATTTACTAAGCAGGCTATCCTTAAATTGATTGAAAGTCGGAGAGTATCTTAATAATTTGCAAACGAGTTTTCTGATGCCTTATATAAAACGTTGCAACGTGTCATGATTTTTCTGATGCCAAATACTATAGCAGTCTTTCCAAAAACAAAAAATATAATTATCTTTGCACCTCGCAATAAGAGCATTTTAATATTCATTTTTCATCAGTAACTATTAATATCAAATCAAAAACATGAAGAAGTCAATATTCACATTATTAGCATTATATATGCTGATTTCACAATTTGCCCGTGCCGACGAAGGTATGTGGTTGCCTATGTTTGTTTCCCGTCTTAATTATGTTGATATGCAAAAACAAGGATTGCATTTAACAGCAGAGGAAATATACAGTATAAATAATTCGAGTTTAAAAGACGCCATCATTCAATTTGGAGCTGGTTGTACTGGCGAAATCATTTCCCCTGAAGGATTAATTTTAACCAATCACCATTGTGGTTATGGTCAGATACAATCACATAGTACCACTCAAAACGACTATTTAACCAATGGGTTTTGGGCAATGAATAAAAACGAAGAACTACCCAACGAAGGACTTACGGCTCGTTTCTTGGTACGTATGGAAGATCTTTCACAGGAATTCAACAATCAACTTCGTGGAATGAAAACCGAAAAGGAAAGAGCTGATAAAATAAGTGATTTAATAAAAAAATACGAAGGCAGTGTGCCGAAAGAAAACGGAATGGAAGCTGTTGTAAAGAGCTTTTTTAATGGTAACGAATTTTATATGTTTGTTTATCAGGTTTATAGGGATGTTCGATTGGTTGGTGCTCCTCCATCTTCAATTGGTAAATTTGGTGCAGATACCGATAACTGGATGTGGCCACGCCACACCGGCGATTTCTCCCTTTTCAGGGTTTATATGTCTCCTGATGGTAAATCAGCTGGCTTTTCTAAAGAAAATATCCCATATAAACCCAAACATTTTCTGCCAATTTCAGGTAAAGGAGTAAAAAAAGGTGATTATGCTATGATTATGGGTTATCCAGGTACAACCGACAGATATTTAACTTCTTATGGCGTACAATTGGCTATTGATGTTAAAAACCCAACTATTGTAAAAATCCGTGAAGATAAATTGGCAATTATGCGTCAATTTATGAATGCAGATCCTGCTGTTCGTATTCAATATGCTTCAAAATACGCTCAAACAGCTAATTACTGGAAATATTTTATTGGTCAAACCAAAGGATTAAAACGTTTAAAAGTTTATGAAAAGAAGAAAGAACTAGAAGATCAATTTGCAATATGGGTTAATTCATCCAATGAAAATAAACAAAAGTATGGCACTGCTATTAAAGATATTTCAACAGCTTATGCTGAACTTGCAAAAGTTGAAATCCTGAGATGGTATTTTCAGGAAGCTATAGCCCGTGGTCCGGAAATAATTGGTTTTTCACGTAGTTTTACATCTTTGTTGAAAGAATTGAAAGCGGAAAAACCAGATAATGAAAAAATTACAAAATTGCAAAATGGTTTAAAATCATATAGCGATAAAATGTTTAAAGATTTCAATATTGCTACCGATAAAAAACTTTTTGCATCCATGTTGTCAATGTTTTATAATAATGTTCCTAAAGAACAACAACCGGAGATGTTAGCAGAAATTGCAAAAAAATACAAGAATAATTTTACTGAATATGCAGAAGTTGTTTTCAAAAAATCAATCTTCGCAGATCAGAATAAAGTTAAAGCATTGTTAGAAAAACCAACTAGTAAGATTATTGAAAAGGATATGGTTTATATTTTGATGAATGCATTCTATGATAACTATGTAAAATACAATGATCAGCTAAAGCAATATAATGAAATGCTTGAAAGAGGAAATCGATTGTTTGTAGCTGGAATTAGAGAGATGCAACCTGAAAAAAACTTTGCACCAAATGCAAATTCTACAATGAGAGTAACTTATGGAAATGTGTTGGATTATTTTCCTGCCGATGCAATACATTATGATTTCAAAACCACCATGGATGGTATTATGGAAAAAGAAGATGCAAATAATTGGGAATTCGTGGTTCCAGCCAAATTGAAGGAATTATATTTGAATAAAGATTTTGGCGACTATGCCGAAAATGGAAAAATGCCAGTAGCTTTTTTAAGTAATACTGATATTACCGGTGGAAATTCAGGAAGTCCGGTTATTAATGGTGATGGAGAATTAATTGGTTTAGCATTTGATGGTAACTGGGAAGCAATGAGTGGAGATATTGCTTTTGAACCTAATCTTCAGCGTACTATAAGTGTCGATATTCGTTACGTATTATTTATAATAGATAAATATGCGGGAGCTAAAAATATTATCAAGGAATTAGTTATTAAAAAATAAAGAAAAATAAGGGATTTTCTTAATATTATTATCAAAATTCCTTCATTTTTTATACTTTTGTTGCCCAATTAAAATATTTAAACATGGATTTATCAAAGATATTATCAATAACAGGAAAACCGGGATTATATTTAATTCTATCCCAAACTAAATCAGGTGCTTTAGTCGAATCTTTACTTGACAAAAAACGTTTTCCTGTTTTTATTAATGAAAAAATAAGTACCCTAAGTGAAATAAGTATTTTTACTATTGAAGAAGATATTTCATTAAAAGAGGTATTTCATTCAATTTATAAAAAGGAAAATGGTGGAAAATGCATTGATACCAAGTCGGATAATAATGCTTTAAAAAACTATATGTTAGAAGTACTGCCAAATTACGATCAGGATAGAGTATATGTTTCTGATATGAAAAAGCTTTTTTCCTGGTATAATTTACTTCAAAGTGTAGATATGTTGGATTTCTCAGAAGAAACCAAACCTGAAAATGACGAACTAAAAGTTACAGAATAGCATAATTTTTTTTATAAAAAGTCCGTATTCATTAGATTACGGACTTTTTTATTTTATTTCTTCAATTCTTTTCCAACAATCTTTTATTAATACAACCATTTGGGATTTTTAAACGTCTAAAGCGAACAATATGCATAAATCCATTTCCGAAAAAGAGCTCATTGAAGGATGTGTAGAAGGAAATCGCTATGCACAGAAAGTGCTTTATGAAAAATATCGATCTTTAATGTTTGCAATTTGTATGAGATATGCAAAAAACAAAGATGAAGCTGAAGATGTTATGATTGAAGGCTTTATGAAAATATTTACAAAAATTAAGGAGTTCAGAAAAGAAGGTTCTTTTGAAGGTTGGTTAAAGAGAATAATGGTTAATTCGGCAATAAATAATTATCGTTCAAATCTTAAACATTATTACAATTCACAAATTGATGACGAAAATTTTTTAGAACTTAAAGACGAAACAGATACTTTTAAAAATACCTATTCAGCTGAGTATCTCATAAAGTTAATTCAGGAGTTGCCTGATGGATACAGAATGGTTTTTAATATGTTTGAAATAGAGGGTTATACACATAAGGAAATCGCTGAAATTTTAGATATTTCTTTAAGCACCTCAAAAACACAATTATTTCATGCAAAGAGGACGTTGAAA
>CAIZXK010000547.1 GCA_903936865.1 uncultured Bacteroidales bacterium
TCTACATTCGTCTGAGCATTCAATTTAATAGAAAGTAATAGAAAAACCAATAACAATATCTTGCTTAAATTCAAACTTTTACAAACAAAAATGACTCCCGATAACTTCATAAAAATTATTTTAATATTTACTTTTACAAAGATAATAGATTAATTCATTTTTGATACTTTTCGGCAAAAAAAAGCTGCCTTGATTCCAAAACAGCTTTTTATTTGTAACAATAGTTAGTTAAACTTTGTCAAATTTAAAATATCATCGATTTATAAAAACTTAACGGAGCATTATTTGTAATAAACCAAATATAAAATAATACTTAAAAAATCCAATGGACTTCTATAAATTGCTTTTCCTTTCGTTAAACTTCAATTTATAAAATCTTCATTTACATTAGTAAACAGTGGTTTTAAAAATCTTATTGAAAATGAGGAGGAGAGATAGTTATGCAATAGTTGCGGTGCAATTGTATGCAAGTGCATAAAAAAAACACTTACAAAAATCTTTGTAAGTGCCTGATTTTCTGTGGTGGGAATTACTGGGGTCGAACCAGTGACCCCCTGCTTGTAAGGCAGGTGCTCTAAACCAACTGAGCTAAACTCCCTTTATTTAATTTGTATGTGCAAAATTAGTGTTTTTTTTGATTCTACCAAAAAAAATGTAAAATTTTCTTTTAAAATCTAAAAAAATCTTGTAGGTTTGTACTTTAATCGTAAAAACACAAGTGAATAATACACATATATTTTATAAACTATTAGCAGCTATTATTTTAATAATATCTATTTCATCATGCAATTCAGCACGAAAAGTACCCAACAATGCTTATTTATTAAAAAAAAATAAAATTATAGTAAATGAGTCAAATTTAAGTTTTGAAAAAATAAATGGGTTAATAAAGCAAAAACCTAACAAAAAATTTCTTGGTATAAAGTTTAAATTGGGGTTTTATAATTTAGCACGTCAGAAGAACCCAAAAGGATTTAGTAGATTTTTAATAAGAATTGGCGAACCTCCAATAATTCTCGATACAAATCATACGAATCATACTATGAAATTAATGAATTTATACTTAGATAATCACGGTTATTTTAATTCTAAAGTTGAAAAACAGATTTATTACAGAAAGAAAAAAGCAATAGTAAAGTACATACTTAAAGCAACTAAGCCCTATAAAATCAATAATATTTCTTATTTGATTGATGATGAAATCTTAAAAAATGAAATTTATTCAAAATTAAGTAACTCATTTATACAAAAAGGTGATAACTATGATATTGATAAATTTGAAAAAGAAAGGGAAAGGATAGCTACTAATTTAAAAAATCAAGGTTATTTTGCCTTTAATCGTGATTATATTTTATTTAATGTAGATAGTGCATTAAATAACAATACGATGAATGTTACAATGTTGGTAAAAAATCCTATAGATAAAATTAACAGTAATAAGGATAGTACGCTTTATCTTTCTCATAAAAAGTACAAGATTAAAAAGATTTTTATTTATCCTGATTTTAATCCATTGATTTCTGACACTTTACTAAAAGATACAGCTATTTTAGAAATTCCTCAATATAATAAGGAAACATTTAAAAATCAGTATTTTTTTATTTATAATAATGAAATAAAAATTAAACCCCGCACTTTTTCGCAATCAATATTTATAAATTCTAACGATTATTTTAACCTGAAAGATGCTGAACAAACCTACAACCGTCTTTCTGAATTAAAAAATTTCAGATTTATAAATATTAGTTTTGATGAATTAACTGCGGATTCAAACGATTTATTAAACAATGAAAGATCATTGGATTGCAGAATAGAACTCTCTAAAAACAAAGTAAATTCTCTCTCTACAGAAATTGAAGGAAGTAATTCTTCCGGGTATTTTGGTGTTGCAGGAAATTTAATTTTTCAAAATAGAAATTTATTTAAAGGTGCAGAAATATTTAATATTAAATTAAGAGGTGTTCTGGAAAATCAAAATATCATAAGTAATGTTTCAACACCTGATATTCCTTTGTTTAATACTTTTGAAACTGGTGTTGACGCGAATTTGGAAATACCAAAATTTCTAATTCCTATCAGGCAGGAATATTTCCCAAAGTATTTTAAACCTAAAACGACAATAAGTATTGGGTATAATTATCAGAATCGTCCTGATTTCAAACGTACAATTACTAATTTCTCATTTGGTTATAATTGGCGACAGACAAAAAATATACAGCATATTTTTGTACCTTTTGGTATAAATTCGGTTAAAATATATCCCGATTCCATTTTTAAAGCATCCATAGATGCTATTTCTGACAAAAGACTTAAATATCAATACACTGATCACTTTATTCTTAGCTTGAATTACAGCTTTATTTATACAAATCAGGATATTAATAAGAAAGAGAATTTTAGTTTTTTAAGGATTAATTTTGAATCCGCAGGAAATACACTTAATTTATATAAGAAAATATTTAATGATGAGAGAAATGCAGACGGAGATTATGAGATTTTCAAACTAATTTACTCTCAGTTCATGCGAATTGATTTTGATTTCAGAAGATACATCTATTTAAGATCAAACAATATCTTAGTTTTTAGAACTGCATTAGGTTGGGGTTTGCCTTTTGGTAATTCAAAACAACTTCCCTATGAAAAGAGTTTTATTGCAGGAGGTGCAAATGATATAAGAGCATGGCGATTAAGATCTCTGGGGCCAGGTTCATATACGGATTCAAAATTAGATAATTTTGATAGAGTGGGAGATATTTCTATTGAGATTAATGTTGAGCATAGATTTCCGATATATAAATTCTTGAATGGTGCATTTTTTGTTGACGCAGGAAATATATGGCTAAATAAACCCAATGCTCAATTTCCGGGTGGTGAATTTTTAATTAATAAATTTGCAGATCAAATAGCTATTGGAGCTGGTTTTGGAGCTCGTATTGATTTTAATTTTTTTATAATTCGTATAGATGCTGCCATTCCTTTTAAAGATCCTTCCAAAACAAAAGAAAGAGAATGGGTGATTGCAAATTCAGGTTTTAGAGATTTTGTTATCCACTTTGGTATCGGGTATTCATTCTAAAAAAAAGCCCGCTTTTAATGCGGGCTTTTTTTTATTCAATGTGAATCTCCTCCGACTGAAGTATTTCCTTTGTATTATCGTCATATACAAATGCGATTATAGAACATTGTTTCACATTGTATTTCCATGATGAAGTTGCCTTAAGCGAAAACTGGAAATCCTGAGATAATTCTGAATCAATAAGATTGTAAGAATTACCATTAGTTAAACTGCTTCCCCAATCACCATTTACTGATGCCCTAAGCATGTGCCTGTGAATATAATTGGGAATTGTGTTTGCACCATCTATCTGAGGTGCAATTATACTATCTTCTGTAATAAGAATTTGAAGCCTTAATTTCTTCTTAATTGATTTTAAAAACTTTGCTGTAACTTTACCTGTAACATTTGTATCTGCAACAGAATATGTTTTTGCTATTTTAAGTTCAATTTCAGGAACTTCAGCCAAAGCTTTACCAACATTTCCAGCCCAATCTCCTGATGAAGCAATATGTTTTCCCGGAAAACCCTTTCTGTTTATCATACCGTTTGGATAAGTTAAAAATCCAAAAAAAGTATTCCAATCATCACCAGTTGTTGTTCTGAAATCTTCGGGAAAGATTGGTGGTGATGGTTTTGCATAGAATCCTGCATGTACAGCCAAAATGATAACCTTATCTTTGTATAAATCCTTAATATCTTTTGCAATAACAGCCGCAGATGGACAATATGTGCATTTATGACCAGTATAGTCTTCTAACAAAACCTTTTTTCCATTCCATTCTTTAGCAGGAATAGCTGAAGTATATGGTTCTTCCATTTTATCGCATGATGCAATTATAAAAGTGAAAAGAATCATTATTATAAAATATATTTTTTTCATTTTTGAAATCTATAAAATTAAAAACTACTTGTTATGGTAATACTAAATCCGTTTGCAGCGGGTACTTGACGGCAAACACCTCCAACGCATAGGATTCCTTCGCGTTGTTTGCCATAAGAAAGCTGAATACGACTTGAATTTTTATTATAAGCCAACCCAAAATTATAATAATGTATCCTTTTATTATCATCATCATTACTATAATTATACTGATCCATTATTGAAAAAAACCAGTGCGGAGCAATAGAATATTCTAACATTCCCATAGCCCAATTTTTCTTTTCACCCTCCGCTGGATCTTCACTATTATTTAAGTCTCCTTTTGTAATTGAATGCTGAGCTTCCAATCGTATTGACTTTAAAGCTGTAATTTTATAGGTAATATCAGCAATAATTATATTTGCATATACTGTTCCGGGATGTCCTTCTATAACTTCTTTATTGTAAGTAAGATTTATATAAGAAAGAGAACCTTTAAGTTTAGTATTGATTTTTTTTGTAATTTCAACATTTAAATCCTGAAAATACAACTCATTTCCAAAATTTAAAAATCCTGATTTATAACCTAATGTACCACCTGGATAATCATTTACTAAATTTAATCCGGAAGTATCTTTTTCAATCGAAGTAGCTCTGGAAAAATCAACTTTAATTTCAGTTCCATATTTTCCTCCTAACATTGTATTTTTAGGAATAGTGTAACCAATTCCAGCCTGAATTCCCATTTCTCCATTAGGTTGTGTGGCATAGGGAAACATAGCAGATAAGCTATAAGCATGTTGTTTGGTCATTGCTGGCAAATAATTTATGTTTAGCATATTACCCGTTTCTGTTCTTTTCGATTTAAATGCCATATTATCAATTCTTTTAGCTGACAACATAATTCCCAATCCTCTTTTGGAATAAGAAGCTGATACCATTAATGCTTCGCCATGACGATATATAAAGTTGTTTTGTGAATTTGGATCATTTGACTTGTATGCATATTCAGCATTTAAACTAACTTTCCCTCTTGTTAGGTTTATTCTTCCTGCTACAGCAGCAACATTTTCTGGTAAATTATATTTTTTTGTAACATCATATAAAATTTCTTCATCAGCTTGATATTTACTGATTGCACCAAAACCTAAATTTATTCTGGTTTTACTTTCAGAAAGAGAAGAAAATAAATCATTTATCGAAAACTCAGCATCACCTCCCCTAACAATTCCTTCTCCCTGTTCCCAAAAGAATCGCTGTGTTCCTATAATCGCTTTAATTACAATACCTTGAA
>CAIZXK010000548.1 GCA_903936865.1 uncultured Bacteroidales bacterium
CAACGAACCTCATCAGAAATGATGAGGTTTTTTTGTTTATACCAACTCCATTCGATATAGTTGCTTTAATTCTTGGTTAACTCTTTTCTTATATAAAAAATAAATCTGGTTTCCTGTTAATTTAATATTTTCAATATAAGGATAGGAGGGAATGTTAAAAGTTTTTTTAATTGTTCCGTTAATAATATCTATCTCTCGTAATTGAATGATTGATCCAATTTTATACAAAGCAAATACTTTATTTTCATCAGAAATTATTATTTTTCCTGTAAAGTTTTCATCTTTAAAAAATGTACAATTTGCTTTTCTTTTAAGGTTTCCCGTTAGATTATATACCTCAATATTTTCTTTAGTATAATTAAATACATAAATACTATCTTTAATATTATTAACAGTTGTTTCTAATGCTGAGAATCTTCCATGCAAATCTGCCCAATCCAGCGGTTGGTATTCTCTTAATAAATCTAAGTTATTATAAATTGAAGTTATTGACATCCCTAATTTTGAAGCATTTTTAGCATAAAAGAAAAAATTGAAGTCTCTTTCAAATTCTGATATTTTCAGACTATCTGCAATAGAAAATATTGTATGTATTTCTTTTGCCTCATCATATAAATTTATATAGTGATACTTGATAATCAGATTTTGATAATGTTTTGTACTAAAATAAATATTATCTTCAATTCTGAATTCAAGAGCTTTATAACTTATATCAAAATAGTTTCTTGGAATGCTATTTAATTCAATAATTGTATCTTTTGAGATAGAAAGTCTAACTGCTTCTTCATGTGTTAAGTAATAAATTTCCCCAAAGCAATCTTTAAACAATTCTTCAGCTTTTTCTATTTTTAATTCATTTAGTATGTTAGCATCTTTATCAATATAATATAATCTGATATCGTTTATTTTCTTTCTGTTGTATGCCAATAAGCAAATATTTTCATTAATGAATAGATAGTCCTTAATATAAATCGGAAGTTCTTTTGTAATGTTAATAATTGGATCTGAGCTTATTGATACAATTTTAAGTTCATTAATTTTGGGCTGTAATAGTATTTCATTATTTTTTGAATTATTCAGATTACTTATTTCTTTGGAATAATAGTTGATATGGGATATAATAATTTTATTTGGTTTTTCTTTACATTCAATTGAAAAGAATCCTGAATCATCTGTTGAAGTCCCTTTATTTGTGCCATATATAGAGATATTTACATTTTTGATCGGACTAAGGGTAACGGCATCTTTTACATAAGCTTTTAAGGTAAAAGTTTGGCAAAAGGAGTTTAGAACCAAACTTAACATTAAACCGATGATCAGGAATCTTTTCATTGCATTAATACTTAATAAAACATCAAACAATTATTCAAATAATTTTAATTATCCATCATTCTTTCAGCTTCTATATCGAAAAAACTTTTAGTTTCTATAACTACTACACCTCCATCGAAATCACCATATTTTGCCGGAACTGCTCCCATATAAACCATCATGCTTGATATTGCAGCACTTGGAACTCCAATATTACTGCTTCGTTGTTTTACTCCATCAACATAATAAACGACTCCACCATTTCTGGCTCCCCTGAAATAGGTTTCTCTTCCATCATCACTGGTATAAACTCCAGGTGTAATTGTTGATAATAATTTAGGAATATTTCTGGAATCAGGAATATTTTTCATTTCTTTTGATGGAATGACTGACATGGTTTCGGGATCAATTAATTTATTTCCCTTTGCAGTTATTTCAGGACCTATAATAACATTTTCAGATTGTGATAATCTTACATCATCAATTGATGTAATTTTATTTGTATGTACTTCAATTTTGGTTGCAATCTGATTTCTATATCCCATAAATGAAATATTTAATGAATAGATTCCTGGATTCAATCCTTTTAAATGAAAATATCCATACGTATCAGTCGATACACCTTGCATTCCATTTTCATTTTGAATATAAACATTTGCTCCCGGCAATGTTTCTTTTGTTTTAGAATCAATAACTCTACCTCTTATTGAACCTGTTTGTGCATTTAAACCTGATAGCAGTGTGCTTATTAAGATCAGGCTAAGTAATACTTTTTTCATACGATTTTATTTTTTAGTTAAACTTATTTTTTAATAAAATTACAATATTCATTAGCTGAATAAAAGAGTGAGTCAGTTTAAGGTTGTATTTTGAAAGTTTAAGGTAAATAAAATAAAGTTTACGGTATGGTTTTTATCTATTCATGTAAAAGATCATTGAAAATGCGAATTTAAAGCGATGTATCAGCTTTTCTGTTGTTAAATGACATAATGATGAGTTTATTCGCTTTAGTTTCATTACAGGCTTTTAATTTGATTTGGTGAGCACAAAAAAAAGATGTTGCATTGCTACAACATCTTTTTCTATATTAAGTATTTTGATTTCTTTATTTTAATTTTTTCATGATGTCTTTTGGAGTAGCATCTTTGTGAATCATTATATCCATTGTTTTGTACTTAACAAAAGCTTCTGAAGCATAGAAATATCCTTCGTATTTTCCTTCCGTACTCCACGAATTTTTTACTAGATAGAATTTATTTCCATTTTGATCTTTAGCGATACCACAAATTTCCATTCCATGATCATCAGTTGTTTGATAATTATCAAATGCATGTTGACGCATTTCCTGTGTAATTGCTTTTTCCTTTACTGGTTTATCGAAAGTATATAGTTGAGCTGCTTTTTCTCTTTCGGTTAGTTTTTCCCATTTATCTCTTTCAGAACCTTGTAAATCAGGTTTTTCTTCATCAGGAACTACTGCTATTCCGTTTTTCCATGAAAATCCTTTTTCACTTACATCTGCTCCCCATGCTACTGTATAGCCATTGTTTAAGGCATTATCCAAAACTTTCATCATTTCATCTAAAGGCAAATTGTACATTTCGCCCCAAGCCCAGTTATCAGGTACTTCCAAAATAAATTTTGAGTAGAATGGATGATGTGTAAATGATGTAAATTCAATATAATCTTCAGTATTAAAAGCTAATTCTTTTGCAAATGTAAGCGGAGTGTAGCTTTTACCTTTATAAGTAAAAGTTTCTGGTAATTTGCCGTAATAAGCATCTAAAATGCCATTAAAACCTGCTAACCATGCTGTGGTTAACTTTTTGTTGTTTTCGTCAGCAATTGCTTTTACGTAAGCTTTTAAAACAGCATCTACTTCACCATGATCGTGTTTGGTTTCACCATAATTTAAGCCGGTATAAGCTTCTTCCGGAACGATTCCGTATTTTCTTATCATGTCGATAACATCGTGGGCTGCTCCGCCGCCACCAAAATTAATACTTCCATGCATACGTACAAATTTTTCTGCTTTATCTGCATAAGCATGTCTTACACTGAACATATCAGATAAATCGTATTCGCCTTTTCCCATTCTCATTAATTCAGATTCGATAAAAGCTAATGTGGAGAAACTCCAGCAAGTTCCTGATTTATATTGGTTTTTAACGCTTGTGGTTTTAATTTGCTTTTCGATGGTAAATTTGTAACCTTCTGGTTTTTTATCTTTTTCTTCCTGTGCTTTTAATAAGCTGGATGATAATAGTAAAGCTATTAATAGCATACTTAAATTTGTAAAAAAATTCTTTCTCATTTCTGATTTTGTTAGGTAAAACATTTTTTTTAATGCTACAAAATTATGATTTTATATTGTTGATTACTATAAAAATATGTTAAAGCTAATTAATATTAGATGAAATATTGTTTTTAAAAGATAAATTATCAATTTGACGTGTTATTCTTATGCCTTTATTTTTATACTTTTGCGAAATTATTTAATTTTAAATATTTATGAAAAAGATATTATCTATATCAATCCTTCTTTTTATTATTATTCAGCAAAGTTTATTTGCTCAATACCGAAATGCTTACATTAGTGAAAGACCTCTTAAATCAGGTAATGCAAGAATGCTTTCCAAACAATCGGTATTGATGGATAAATATGATGTAAAGTTTTATAAACTCGATATTAAAGCCGAAAGAACTTCTGTTTATGTTGATGGAAATGTATTAATTAATGCAAAAGTATTATCATCACAACTCGATACCTTTGCTTTTGAATTAAAAGATTATTTTACAATAGATTCTGTTTTTATTAATTCGCAAAAGAAAAGTTTTAGTAGGGTAGGGGACGACGTTTTTGTTGGTATCTCATCTTTACCTTTTGGTTCTGCTATTTCTGCACAAATATTTTATAAAGGAATGCCTTCTAATACCGGTAATTTCTTTAGCGGGATATCGAGCCAGTCATCTCAAACCTGGGGCAACAGAATTACCTGGACTTTGTCGGAACCATTTGCTGCTAAAGAATGGTTCCCCGTGAAACAATCACTTACCGACAAGGCCGATTCTGCTTATATTTTCGTGACTACCAGTAATGATAACAAGGTAGGATCGAACGGAATTTTGAGTGCAATTGTAAATTTACCAAATAATAAAGTCCGTTACGAATGGAAAACCCGTTACCCGATCGACTATTATCTGATTTCAATGGCTATTGGCAAATATGTTGATTATTCAATTTATGCTCATCCAGCAGGTTTGCAGGATTCAATTCTTATTCAGAATTATATTTATAATAATCCAGCAACATTACCTAATTTTCAAGCTGAAATAAATACAACCGTTGATTTTATTGAGTTATATTCTGATTTATTCGGAATGTATCCTTTTTACAAGGAAAAGTATGGACATTCGATGGCACCGCTTGGGGGTGGAATGGAACATCAAACCATGACCACTCAGGGCGATTTTAACTTTTATCTTACTTGCCATGAGCTTACACATCAGTGGTGGGGAAATAATGTTACCTGTGCAACCTGGAGCGATATCTGGATTAACGAAGGTTTTGCTTCTTATGGAGAATACCTGGCAGCTGATGCTATTACAGGTTATCAGGAGGCCCAGCAACACATGCTCGATTTCCACAATTATATTATGCAACTACCCGATGGTAGTGTTTACATTCCTCCTTATCAGGCTGTGGATGAAAACCGTATTTTCGATGGCAGGCTTTCCTATAAAAAAGGGGCTGCCATTATCCATAATCTCCGTTTTGAAGTAGGAAATGATATAATTTTCTTCAATATTTTAAAGCAAGTACAAATCCGTTTTAAGGATAGTACCATGACCGGAATGGATTTTAAGGCTGTTACCGAGGAACTTTCGGGTAAGAATTTTACAGATTTCTTTAATCAATTGTATTTTGGCGAAGGTTTCCCGACTTTTAATATCATTTATTCGCAACAAAACGATACGTTGTCAATGAATGTAAATCAAACCGCTTCTGCTGCATCAACTCCTTTGTTTAAGATGATTATGGAATATAAAGTTCAGTTTCCTACGGGTGATACACTCATAAGGGTTTATCATCAGGCAAATACCGAAACTATAAAGATTCCGATGCATAAACCTGTTACCGGTTTAATGATTGATCCTAATAATTGGGTAATTAATGGTGCCGGAAGTGTTAGCCGTATTGCCGAGAATAATATTATAAACTTTATGATTTTTCCTAATCCTTGTACAGATTTTCTTGAAATTTATGTTGGAAATAATAAAATTGGAAATTATCAGCTAACAGTTTTCGACATCAGCGGGAAAGAAATCTTAACTTTTCAATCGTTAACTAATGATAAGTTGAAAATAGATTTAAGCAATCTGGAACAGGGAATTTATTTTCTTCAGCTTTCGGATGGGATGAATAAATCAGTTCAGAAATTTTTAAAACAATAAAAGTCTTAGGAGTTAGCAAACATTTAAAAGAATGAATTTTAATTTTCCAAGAGCATATCATGATTTTTCTGATAAAGAACAGAAATTCTTGAATTATTATAAAGATTGTCTACTGTCAATAGAGAATGACTATAAAGTGCTTTCAGCAAAAATTCCTAATTTGAAAGATATTTATTTGTATAATTCAAAAAAATTGCCAAGAATACTCAATGCTTGGCAGGTATCAAATGAGGATAGTTTTTTTAAGTTATGTATGGTTGAATTTGAATCTCTTTTAGAAAATGAAGGTTATCAAGAATTTTTATATAATCCATATTTGTATGGAATAATTCAAACAAAACAAGATTTTGGACACATTATTATAAGACCTAAGAAATTCGCAGATAAAATAATTGGAATTTTTATTAAGGAAGAAATTGATTTTTCAAACCACAAGAAATTCAGTAAAAATTTTTCTGTTTTTGCTAAAGACAGAGCCAGAACAATGGAAATATTATCTAAAGAACTTCTGGATTTTTTTACAATGTATAGAAAACTTGAAATAGAGTTTTTTAATGATTTATGTGTATTTCGTTTGGAAAAAGCAATTGATATGCGTGAAACGAAAACTCTTTGTGAAATTGGAATTAGTTTAAACAAAATAATAACAAATAAAAACGTCAAGCGTTTAAGGGAAAATTCAATTAACTCAAAAGTACTCTTAACTTAAAAAACTGCCATGATCCGTCATATTGTAATGTGGAAACTCAAAAATTTCCCGCAAGCCGAAATAAAAGCTTTAAACGCTTCGAAGCTTAAGGATGAACTTTATGTCATGAAAAATGAAATCGTGCAAATAAAAGCTTTAAATGTGGGCATCAATATAAATCCTGAAAATGAATACGATGTGGTTTTAGAAGTGCTTTTTGACAATTATAACGACCTTTTGATCTATCAAAAGCATCCTGCTCACCTTCGGGTAGTCGATTTTTTAAAAACCATCAGAGATTTTAAAGCAGCTATTGATTACGAAATATGATTTTAGATTTTTAAGGAACTTTTAGATTTTAATTTTCAAAAAGACCTTATATGAAAATCCGGTACAAAAATAGTGTATCGGATTTTTTTTGTTTATAATAGATTTATTAAAGTTAGTTTGCTTAATACATACCTTTATTTTTACTTTTATTGATTGTACCTATTTAC
>CAIZXK010000549.1 GCA_903936865.1 uncultured Bacteroidales bacterium
CTAATTTTTTATAAGTTTATAAATTTGTCTATCTTTTGAATCATCTGTAACAATTTCGAGGAAATAAATTCCTTTATTTAAAAAATCTAAATTATTGATAATGTAATTATTGTCATAAATGCTTTTATCAATCATTAGCTGTTTTCCATCAATTTGAAAAATCTTGAGTTCAAGTATTTGATGTGAATTCAGATTTTGAATTATAATATGATCATTAAATGGATTAGGAGAAATGGTAAATACTTCATTTTCATAATTCTTTAAAGCTGTTGTGATTACAGTTACTGAATCCGAGTAAGTTGTTTCGCATTCATTACTTAACTTGCTTCTGAAAAGTGTATTATTCGTAATTGAACTTAAATTATTAAGAAACAAGGTGTCGGTTTCAACTCCCTGAAAATCAGAATTATTTTGAAGATTTATCCAATTATTTCCACTTTTTATTTGCCAATTATGAAATAAGGCATTTTGAGAGGTAATAGTTATTTTTGCATTTTGAGAAGAAATGATATATAAACTAGGTTGAACCAACACAAAAGGCGTTGCAGGAACAGAAATACTACCATTTGTATAACCAACAGTTAATATTACAGATTGATAATCTGCAATTTCACAGTCGGGAGTAAATAGTAAATTTGTATTTCCATTTAGAATCTTAAATTTTAATTCAGAAAAAATTCCCTGACTAAAATTTACACCACTTGAGGATGTAACCCAAGATATTGCGATTTTTCCAAGCAATTGACCAGCAGAATTCTTGACATCATTAAACAAAACCCCTGTAGCCAATGAGTTTATATTAAACATATTAATAAATTTAATAGCAGTTGTGTCGTAGCTAATATATAAAGTTATAGCTCCGACATTATTAATTGCAGACATAGTAATTGGGGATACAACAGTATCACCAATACAAGCTTGAATATCCGACAATTGCATTGATTGAGTTTTCCCTTGAATTGTAATAATCAGCAAAAAGCAGAAAAATAAAGTTTTAATTAGCTTTTTCATTAAAGTTTTTTTTAATTAGTTGGCATTAATATCATTAAATGAGATGATGTAAATTTTCTACTTGCACCATCAACAATTATTTTGTAAGAATATGTACCTCCGCTTAATTCAGAACCATCAAAGCGAACACTATAACTTCCGGCTTTTTGCCTGGAAGATACTATTGTTTTAACTTCTTGTCCAAGAATATTATATGCTTTTAATGAAACAAAACCATCTTCCGGCAATTCATATCTGATTTCAGTTGATTTGCTGAAAGGATTTGGATAATTCGGGCTTAATTCATAATCAAGATATGGATTGATTATAACATTGGAAAAGCTTAAACTTACTTCGTTTATTATTTCAACATTTTCATCAGCAAATTCGCTTTTATCATCTACTTTAAAGGAAATTGCATCCTTTTCTGTGGCTTCTCTTTTAGCTCTAAACTTCATAACAAATAATTCATCACTTTTGCTAAATGTGAAAGGTTTCAAACTATCCCAGGCTATTATTATTTTCCCATTTTTGGCACTATACATAAAACCAGGCAAAGATGAAGAAATTTTTTCAACATCAATAATATTATCCGGATAATTAAGTATTAATGTAACAGCAGCTGGTTGAATCTTGTTTTCGCAAATAAATGGAATTTCAATACTTTGATTTCTATTTACTTTAATTTCACCTTTATTAAATAAATTTATTGAAGTTGATTTAGTAAAATTTGCAGAGAAAGAACCATTTACATCGCCTGCACATAAAGCTTTTTTATTATGAACCACATCATTTTGAGCTAATACAAGCGTATCTTTAGTAAATACCCAGTCATTTATTTGGAAACTATTAATAACGCCAACCATTCGTTTTCTAATATTTAAAGCATCCAGACTGGAAATGGTTTTAGAATTATTTACATCAGCTGCATTACTTTGAAGTTTGTTTAATGTTGACAAACCTATTGTAGCTCTTCTAACTAACAATGCATCAGTTGAATTAACGCCTCCCCAAGGTAAATCTGAATATGCATCAATCTGGTAAGTTGTTTTAGGTTTATATCCAAAGTTAAACTCACCACTTTGATTAGTTAATAATGAGTCTAATACTGTACCATTAGTATTTTTTAAATAAACAAGCACATTATTTATTGGAGTATTGGCATTATTCTGATACTTAACGGTTCCGGAAATTAATCTTGGATAACCAATGGTAGTTATTGCATCAGGAGTATCCTTCATAGGTTCTGTATTCCCAACATTATCTTCAGCTATGCTGATAAAACGGTAAGTGTCGTCCTCAACTCCGTCGATTACAACAATACTATCTGGGTTATAAGTTCCATATAATTCATATGGATCAGTATTTCTTGCAACAAAAAGTTTTAATAGTTTTATACCAGAACCATTAATGTCGTCACTGGCTGTAAATGAAATCTGAATATGATTGGTGTCAATTATAGCCGGTAAGGGTTTAACAAAACTAATGGGATAATGAGCATCAATTATATTTTCCCATACATTAGTTTTAATTGCCTGATTATTGTCAAATACAATTTCAGCTTCAGCTTTGATTGAATCTCCGGTTAATACAGTGTTTTTTGGTTGCATTGTAAAGTTTACAAAACCTTCACCTCTGTGAGTAATGCTATCATTAACAAGAAGAAATCCTTTATTTGCATCATTGGGAGGTAAACCTGTATTTGGATCAATTGATTCAAGAATCCAAAATGCCTTTTTATTCTGAATATCAATTCCGGCTGTAATATCAACCATAAC
>CAIZXK010000550.1 GCA_903936865.1 uncultured Bacteroidales bacterium
CACCATTAGAAACAGCTACTACATAATAAGTATCCGATTGAGGGAAAACGGTAATATTGCTCAGATTTGCTGTAAATCCGGAGGGTATGGAAGTCCATTGATAGGTTGCTTGCAGGGAAGACGACCCGGTGGCTGTTAATCCAACACCAAGTCCTTTACAAACGGAAGTGTCATTTCCGGCAAATGCAATGGGATCAGGAATGGGTTTCAACATAAAAACAGTAGTATCCAAACAACCCTGTGGCGAAACCATAGCCACTTTAAATAGCTGATAAGCTTGAGTATTAACAGTTATTGACTGAGTTGTATCGCCATTATTAAGCCAATAATAAGTAATGTAATTTGTTGGTGCATTCAATTGAACAGTAAGTTGCCCCGAACAATAATTGACTATAGTTATTGGGTTTTGGTATTGATAATTAAAAAGACTTACCTTGATGCTGTCTCTGAAACTGCAACTGCCATTATTATAACTTAAAATATAATACTTGGGATTTATTTCAGGAACTATACTTATGGTAGTATCTGTAGAAGTAAAACCGGGAGGGTAAGAGCTCCATAGTAACTGACCTGAAACAGTTGCGTTCAGAAATAATGTATCATCCTCGCAAAGAATTACATCAGACCCAAGATCGAAAAAAGCATTTGTCAGAACAGTTACCTTAACTTCTGGCATTGAATCAGCTTCACAGCCATTTGCATTAATAACTTTTACTTTATATATGGTAGTTTGTGATGGAGTTACAGTAATATTCTGACTATTTGAAGTAAATCCAGTAGGGATAGAAGACCAGGTGTAAGTACCCCCAATACCAGCTCCTGAAGCAGATAAAGAAGCACTTCCCTGCAAACAAATGCTTGTATCGCCATAAGCTATTGCTATTGGTTTGGGTGTAATATTTACAATATGCTTTAATGTTGATGAACATCCCATTACATTGGTCATGTGTACGCTGATGGTATCGTTTTGATGCAAACCCGTAATATTGATACTTTGTGTGGTATCGCCTGACGGAATCCAATAGTAATGATTATATCCTAAAGGTGCCGATAAAGTTACCACCGAATTAGTATCGCATAAATTAGTTAGATAAATTGAAGAGGGGCCACAGGTTGCATCAATATATGAATATCCAAAATGTCCCAATAAACCACAATCTTCTGTCTTAAACTGAACAGTAACCGGATGTCCGATGTATTGACTTAAATCCACGCCAACCATCTGCCAATCGGTAAATCGCAATAAACCGTTATGATGCCAGCTACTCGTAGCAGGTCCGGCTGTTACGTCAAAATGTGCACAGGAATCAGGAATCTGAATACCCGCACTATCCAAAATATTAAATTCAAATTTTGGTTTGTCAATCTGAGTGTGGTTGATAGGATCTTCCAGAAAAACAGAATAGGCAAAAGTAAAGTTTGAGTTATCTGTTGTAACCAGAAATCTCTTTGAAAGTTTTTCAGCCTGACCTCCCACAAACCAGTTTCCCAATCGGGCTGAATATAAATTATTACTCCATAAAGGACAAACCATTGGCACTAAATTATTAGAATAAGGATCTGTTAAATTCCCCGAAATGATTGTTTGCCTGTCTGAAGAAATTCCGTTTGTATAATTGCCAATACCGCAACATCTTCCCAATTCTCCTTTCCATGTAACAAAATTACCAAATTCAAAATCAGAATTGCTGCATGGGCCGCAATCAACCGGATTTACAGTAATACTTCCACTTACGGTTCCAATACATTTGCTGTCTTCAACATGTGTTAGTGAATAGGTTGTGAGGCTTGCAGGACTAACAGGAATAGAGAAATGATTGCTCAGAATGTTATATATAGTATCTGTTTGAACTCCATTTGTATAAGCAATTTTGAAAGGTGGATTTCCTGTTAATGCTACATCAAGATACAAATAAGTACCTTTGCAAAATATACTTCCGTTACTACTTATTAAATTTGCTGTAGGTAAACCAACCAAAATACGATCAGTATATATTGCTGTATCACAACCAAAAATATTGCACCCGATTAAAATAACATCATAATATCCGGGATATGCATAGGAAATGCTTATTGTAGAGCCAAATGCATGACTTGGATTAGCTCCCGGCAATATCCATTCCCAGCTTAAAGCACTTAATCCAAATGATGATGCTTCCAGTATGAATTGTGTTTGCGGACAGGCAAATATAACTGGATTTCCATGACAATTACCAATAGGTGGATTTTCGGCACAGGTTAATGCATCAAAAGCATTAACTCTACCTGCACCTATTTTGCCAATTTTCAATTGGTTTTGAGAATTTATATTGGCTGCACCATTTTTCAGACAATTTTCTAATTCGGCTGGAGTCATCGAAGGATTTTTTGCAATCATCAAACCCAGTATTCCAGAAGCAATAGCAGCAGAGGAAGAAGTTCCCTGAATAATCGCATATTGACCAGTTCCTGCAGAAGAACAGCTGTAAATTCCATTTCCCGGTGCCATAACATCAACTCTTTCATTAAAGGAAGAATAAGCACTTACCATGTCATTTGCATTGGTAGCTCCTACACTTATTACATCCGGATATGAAGCCGGGTATAATGCGATATCTGAACCTGTATTGCCAGCAGCGGCAACCAGTGTTTTTCCGGCATTAAAAGCTATATTGCAAAGCAATTGAAAAGTTTGTGATGAATCCATTGAAGCCCAGGGTATACAAATTACTCTGGCATTAGAAGCAATCGCATATTCTAATCCTTCATACGTATTAATCAGGGAATTGCTAGTTGAAGCATCATTTTTTAACTTTACAGGAATATAGGTGCAATTAAATCCAACAGATGAAATTCCAATGTTGTTATTTGTATTTGCAGCTATAATTCCTGCAATAGCGGTTCCATGTGTAAAAAACAGTTGATTTGCAACCGGAAAAGAGGGATCATTGTCCATATCAGCAACATCCCAACCCTGATAATCATCAATATATCCATTGTTATCATCATCAATTCCATTTCCAGGAATATCTGTTGAACCTGAATATACTTTGCCCGCTAAATCATCATGATTCAACAGAAAGCCATCATCAATAACTGCAATTGCTACAGATGAATTGCCCGAAGTTAAATCCCATGCATTTTGTGTTTGTATAATTCCATGGTAAAAGGAAGGATAATTATTAAAATCATTGGGTGTGAGCATTGGGTAATGAAGTGGTAATTTTTCGATGTATTCAAAGATATTTGATTGATTTAATGCAATAATTAGTTTGTCAATTTTTTCTTGACTTTTGCGACTAAAACTTATCTTGTAAATATCAGATAATTTATCAGATTTTAATCTGAAAGCTCTATCAATACGAATTATATTGTATTTCTTTAGTATTTTTTCAAGGTCTGGGTTTATATAGTTTTTAATAAATCCACTGGTTGTATGATAGGAAATGTCTTTAAAATCTTTATTCTTTAATTTTACATAAAGCTGCTCTGATGAAAACCGAGGGAGAGTTGTTAATTTTGTAATTAAATCTTTTTCGTTCAGGGACTGTGCATTAGCTAAAAAAGGTAAGGAAAATAAAAGGTAAGCTAGCGTAATAATAATTTTATATTCTTTCAGCATTTCAATTCATTTTAAGTTAATTCATTACTTTAGTATTTACAGAGCAAATATAAATATAATTGTAAATCATCCAACATCTATTCAGTTAAAGGTTGAAATAAATAAGTTAAAGGTAAAACGCTTCAAATACTTTTTATTTGAAATAACTCATAATTCATCCTGTGCCCGCTGATAATCTTCGGGTATGCCGATATCGATAAAATAATTGTCGATAATGCAGCCATTTATAAAAAAATGGGTAAGGTATTTTTCCAGAAAATCTTTTTCGAAAGAGAATTTACCGGGTAATGATAGTGTTTTTAGTAAATATTTGTTTACAATATAAATGCCTCCGTTAATTAAACCTTCATCTTTGTATTGTTTTTCGTTGAACCTGATGATACGGTCGTTGTTCATTTCAACAGTTCCGTAACGGTCGAAATTTATCATTGGTTTTAATGCTAATGTAAATTCAGCTTTGGTTTGATTGTGAAACTTAAACAATTCCATAAGATCTACATTAAAGAAAGTATCGCCATTGATGAGGTAAACCAGGTTTTCGAGGGAATAATTCAGGGCATTCATTATGCCTCCTCCGGTTCCTAAGGGTTCATCTTCCACCGCATAATAAAGTTCGATGTTTTTGTATCTGTTGCCAAAATATGCTTCAATTACCTCATGCCTGAAACCCACAGAGAGGATTACCTTTTCTATTCCATTTTGCGAAAGGTAATCGAGCAGATATTTAAGAAAAGGTTCTCCTTTAATGTCTGCCATTGGTTTGGGAATATCCTTTATTACGCTCTGTAAGCGGGTTCCCAGTCCGCCGGCTAAAACAATTGCTTCTTTAATCATTTGCTCATTTATCAGTTTTCATTTATCAGTTATCAGTTTGCAGTTATCAGTTTGCAGTTACCAGTTACCAGTTACCAGTTATCAGTTACCAGTTACCAGTTACCAGTTATCAGTTTGCAGTTACCAAAGTTTACTATTTACCGTTTACTGTTCACTGTCCATTGTTTACTGTTTACTGTTCACTGTTTACTGTTCACTGTTCACTGTCCATTGTTTACTGTTTACTGTTCACTGTTCACTGTTTACTGTTCACTGTTCACTGTTCACTGTTTTTTAATTCTTGTTGTTTTTAATATTGAAAAAAGTATTTTTCCTAATTCGTCGCTTTCATTATATAACTCTTTATATTGATTTTCATTTATATAATCAGTATCTTTTAATAAAGATAACCAATATTGAGTTTCTTTACATTCTTTATATGCAATGGATATTTTTGCTGAAAAATCTGCTTCTGAAATACCACCATTTGCTTCGGAGATATTAGCTCCAATTGATGTTCCGGATTTTAATATTTGTCTGGATAAGACATATTCCTTCTTTTCACTGACAATCAATTGATATAATTTCACAATTTTAACTGCAAATTTATAAGCTTTATTGTACAAATTATTATCTATCATAAAATATTAAAGTAATTTACCAAGCATTTACTATTCACTATTCACTATTCACTGTTCACTGTTTACTGTTCACTGTTTACTGTTTACTGTTTACTGTTTACTGTTCACTGCTCACTGTTCACTGTTTACTGTTCACTGTTTACTGCTCACTGTTTACTGCTCACTGTTCACTGTTCACTGTTCACTGTTCACTGTTCACTGTTCACTGTTCACTGTTCACTGTTTACTGTTTACTGTTCACTTATCCAGCTTTCCAATCCAAGTTTAGTAAACTCATATCTCTGAACGCTTCCACCGAATTTCTCCAAAGCTTTTATAACATTATAACGGGTATTTCCCGGACAATAGAAAAAGATAAATCCACCACCACCGGCACCTGATATTTTTCCTCCTGTAGCTCCGGCTTGCAATGCGGTTTGGTATAAATCCTCAAATAAGGTAGTGCTGATACCTTCTGCCATTTGCTTTTTGTATTGCCAGCCCATATTCAGTATTTCGCCAATTTTATCGAGTTCTCCCTTTAGTAAGGCTTCTTTCATCATCACCGATTGATCCTTTAGCTTGTGCATGGCTTCTATTGAGGTTGTATTTTTTGCTTTTACATTCTTTTGCTGCTGCTCGATAATGTCCGATGAATTACGACTGGTTTGGGTATAAAACAATACGATATTATAAGCCAGCTCATTCATAATGCGGTCTTTTATACGCAATGGATTAATGATAACCTTGTCGTTGCTGTAAAACTCCATAAAGTTGAAACCTCCAAATGTTGCTGCATACTGATCCTGTTTGCCGCCTGCCATTGCCAGATCCACTCTTTCGATTTCGTAAGCCAGATAAGCCAGATCGTATTCGCCCAGAGGTAACGAAAGCCATTCGGCAAATGCTCCCAATACTGCAACCACCAAGGTTGAAGATGTTCCCAAACCCGATCCCGGAGGAGCATCTACATAAGTGGAAAGTTCAAACGATAAGGGTTTATGGGTATATTTTGAAACTATTTTATTGTAAATGGCTTTCAGCAAATCTACATTGCCATCGTAAGGCAATTGTTCTATAGATGCAAATTCGTGCAATTCTTCTTTATCATTAAGGCGGAAAACAATTTTTCCATCTGTGCGTGGCGTAATATTGGCATAAGCATACATGCTGATGGTTGCGTTTAAAATGGCACCGCCATAAATATCCGAATAGGGCGATACATCGGTGCCGCCACCTGCCAGCCCGATGCGTAAGGGAGCTTTGCTTCTTATTATCATTATTTCTGTAAATTAAATAATCCGTAAATAGTGTCAGTCATTCTATCCCATTGGTATTTTGGCTTTTCGCCTATAACTCCCTGTGTAAACTGCTCTTTCTTATTGTTCTCATAAAAATCAACCAGACTGTCGACAATTTCCTGTGGCTGAGGTTCTACTACATAACCTGCAACATTATGGGGAACTATTTCCGACAAGCCTCCAACATTGGTAACCAGCATGGGTTTGTTGAAATGATAGCAAATCTGGGTTACTCCGCTTTGAGTTGCGTTTTTATAAGGTTGAACCACCATATCTGCCGAACAGAAATATTGCCCCACTTCATTGTCGGGTATAAAATCTGTTCTGAGTATTATATGTTCTTTAAGTTGTAATTCTTCAATCAGATCCATATATGGTTTGGCATCTTCGTAAAACTCGCCTGCAATTATTAGTTTTACCGGATAGTTGCGTAAACGCTTATCTGCAAATGCCTTTAAAATCAAATCCAAACCTTTGTAAGCTCTTATAAAACCAAAAAACAAAAGGTAGTTGAACGATTTATCAAGTTTTGC